>JAGXFI010000018.1 GCA_024637305.1 Sulfitobacter sp. | reverse complement strand
GCTTGACGCAAGGCGGGGGAAGCCATAGTTGACGCGCTCATGGCGTTATAGCTCAGTTGGTTAGAGCGAACGACTCATAATCGTTAGGTCGGTGGTTCAAGTCCACCTAACGCCACCATATTCTTCCGCCCGACCATCGGAAAGCTTCGTCGTCATGGGTGTGAATTAGAATCTCACCACAGTCATACTTGGCATTATACTGCATGCTTAGTGCCGCCAAGTTGACTGAAAGGCCATTCAGAGTGAACAGTAGTGCAAATCGCGTGACGTAGAGGGCTTGAGCTGTCGCGCGCTCCGGCGTTTTTGCTTTTGTTGCAAACCACACAAACTGCAGATTGTAATGCACGCAGGGTTTGTGAATGAATGGTGCTGCCACAAACAACAAGACCGGGCATAATAACCGGTTCGGAACGGACTCAGGGAGAGGACATCATGACAACAAGAAGAAGCCTTTTGGGCCTCGTCGGCGCGACCGCGCTGGGGATTGGGCTTGGCATTGCACCGGCATTCGCGCAGGAGGTAACGCTTCGGTTGCACCAGTTCCTGCCGCCGCAGGCGAATGTGCCCAAGCTGGTTCTGGACGTCTGGGCCGACAATGTCGAAGCGGCCAGCGAAGGTCGCATAGAGATCGAACGCTACCCCTCGATGCAGCTTGGCGGAACGCCGCCAGAATTGATGGATCAGGCGATGGACGGTGTCGCGGACATTGTCTGGGCCGTGGTCGGTTTCACGCCCGGACGCTTTCCGCAAACCGAGGTTTTCGAACTGCCGTTCATGGTGGAGGATGCCCGCGCCGCGTCGTCCGCCTATTGGCAGATGTTTGAGACGCATATGAAAGACGCTGATTTCAAGGATCTGCACATCCTGGGAACCTGGGTGCATGGCCCTGGAATGCTGCACACCAAGCAACCCGTCGCGGTTCCTTCCGACCTTGAGGGCATGAAAATCCGCGGCGGCTCGCGGATGGTCAACCAGCTTCTGGAAACGGTAGGGGCGACGCCGGTCGGTCTGCCTGTGACCGGTATCCCCGAAGCGCTGTCGAAAGGCGTTATCGACGGGACGACGATCCCGTGGGAAGTGACGACTTCGCTCAAGGTGCCGGAACTGGTGGGCAACCACACGGAATTCGACGGCCCTGCAATCTATGTGCTGACCTTTGTTCTTGCGATGAACAAGGATCGCTATGAAAGTCTGCCGGACGATTTGAAGAAGGTGATTGACGACAACTCCGGGCTGGAATTTTCCGTGTTTGCAGGCGGTACCCAGGCCGATGCCGACGGTCCCGCGCGTCAGGTTGCGGTGGATGCCGGCAACAACATCATCACAGTGACCGAAGAACAGGCCGCTGAATGGGAGAAGATCGCCAAGCCAATCTATGAAAGCTGGGTTGCCGACATGAACAGCAAAGGTATCGACGGTCAGGCCCTGATTGACGAGGCGCGCCGACTGATGTCTGAATATAACTGATTACTTATGAAACCTGCACCGCCAATGGTGCAGGGCATATAAAGGGAGGATCGTAGATGACGATCACACGGAAGAGTTTTCTGAATATGGCCGGCGCTGCGGCGCTTGCAATGGGATTTGGCGCGGCTCCGGCACTGGCCCAAGAGGTCACGTTGCGGATGCACCAGTTCCTGCCGCCGCAGGCCAACGTGCCAAAGCTGGTGCTCGATGTCTGGGCCGACAAGGTCGAAGCGGACAGCGACGGCCGTATCAAGGTTGAACGCTATCCTTCGATGCAGCTGGGCGGGACGCCCCCCGAGCTGATGGATCAGGCGATTGACGGTGTGGCAGATATTGTCTGGACCGTCGTCGGCTACACGCCTGGTCGCTATCCGAGCACCGAAGTGTTTGAATTGCCGTTCATCATGACCAACGCCCGCGCCGCGTCGGCAGCCTATTGGCAGATGTTCGAGAAGCACATGAAAGATACGGAATTCAAGGACGTCCATATTCTGGGTACGTGGGTTCATGGCCCCGGTCTGATCCACGCCAACAAGGAAGTACGCACGCCGTCCGACCTGCAGGGGATGAAAATTCGCGGCGGTTCCCGGCTGGTGAATGATCTTCTGTCGCTGCTTGGCGCGACACCCGTGGGCATGCCCGTTCCGGCGATCCCCGAAGGGCTTTCCAAAGGTGTGATCGACGGCACTACCATCCCTTGGGAAGTCACCGCGTCGCTCAAGGTACCTGAGCTGGTCAAGAACCACACGGAATTCGAAGGCAATGCGCTTTATGTGCTGACTTTCGTGCTGGCAATGAACAAGGACCGCTACGAGAGCTTGCCTGACGATCTGAAAACGGTGATCGACGACAACTCCGGTCTGGAATTCTCGGTCTTCGCTGGTGGTACGCAAGCTGATTCAGATGCTCCCGCGCGGGAACTGGCGGTAGCGCTTGGCAATAACATCGTGACTCTTTCCCAAGAGGAAACCCAAGTCTGGCGGGATGCGGCGCAGCCGATCTACGACGCCTGGATTGCCGACATGGAAAGCAAGGGTATTGACGGTCAGGCGCTGATCGACGAGGCCCGCGCGCTGATGGACGCCTACGAGGGCTAAAACACCCACATGGCAAGGACCTGCGCTGACAGTTGATCGGCGCAGGTTTCTTTTTCTTTGATGCGAAGGGGTCGCAGATGCACCGTGTCATTCATTCACTAGCGCGCGGGACCGCCCTTGTCGGGGGGCTTGTGCTGGTGGTGATTATCCTCATGACGACCGCTTCGATCATCGGGCGCTCGACCAACAAGCTGCTGCACGGCACTTTCTTTCAAGAAAAGCTGGCCGGATTTTCGCAGTTCGTTCTTGATCTGGGGGTGGGCGAGATCAACGGGAATTACGAGTTGCTGGAGGCAGGCGTTGCATTCGCGATCTTCTCGTTCCTGCCGGTGTGCCAGCTATACGGGGCGCATGCGACCGTTGATATCTTTACCGGCTTTCTACCCAGTACCGTGAACCGTTGGATCGCGGCCTTCTGGGAGCTTGTGCTGACTGCTGTCATCATTCTGCTGATCGTCCAGCTTTTTGGTGGGATGGAGCGGTATATCCGTAACGGACAGACCACGCTGTTCCTGCAATTTCCGGTCTGGTGGGCCTATGCGCTCAGTTTCGCCGCTGGGCTGGTGGCTTGTATAGTCAGCATCTATTGCTTCGTGATGCGCGTCATCGAGGCTTTTTCGGACAAGTCGCTGCTGCCTTCGGAACATGGGGAACACTGACGTGAGTACGCTCGAAATCGGCTTCTGGTCGTTCCCCGTTCTTCTTTTGATGATCTTTCTGCGCGCGCCGATCGGCCTGGCCATGATGCTGTGTGGCTTTGGTGGTTGGTATTTGGCGATGGGGGGTAACCCGACGCCCTTGCTTGCCAAGCTGAAGTCGGAAACCTACACGACCTTTTCCAGCTATTCGCTGTCGATCATCCCGATGTTTCTGTTGATGGGTCAGTTCGCGACGTTGTCGGGCATGAGCCAGGCCTTGTTCAAGGCGGCTGAAAGCTTTCTCGGCCATCGCAAGGGCGGGGTTGCCATGGCCGCAGTCGGTGCCTGCGCAGGCTTTGGTGCGATTTGCGGATCGTCGTTGGCCACCGCCGCGACGATGTCGAAAGTAGCGCTGCCGGAATTGCGGCGTTACGGCTATTCCGGCGGCTTCTCAACCGCAACGCTGGCGGCCGGCGGGACGTTGGGCATCCTGATCCCGCCATCGGTGATCCTTGTGATCTACGCGATCCTGACGGAGCAAAACATTGCCAAGCTGTTCCTGGCCGCGTTCATCCCGGGCATCCTCGCGGCGTTGGGCTATATCATCACGATCTCCATCTATGTCCGCGTGAACCCCAAGGCGGCGGGAACCCGTCCCGCAGTGCCGATGTCGGACAGGTTCCGTGCGCTGGCCGATACGTGGCCCGTGTTGGTAATCTTTTTCGTCGTGGTGGGGGGGATATATCTGGGCTGGTTCACGCCCACCGAAGGGTCCGCCATCGGCGCGGCGGGAACCGGATTGGCGGCGTTGCTGTCTGGCAGTCTCAACTGGAGAGTTCTGCGCGAAAGCCTGCTGGGCACCGCGCGCACCACCGGCATGATCTTTTTCATCGTGCTGGGCGCTGGTTTCTACAACGGTTTCCTCGCGCTGTCCGGTGTGCCGCAATTCATGGCCGACTGGGTGCTGACCCAAGGGTTCAGCCCGTGGTTCGTCCTGTCGATCATCCTCGTATTCTACCTGATCTTTGGTTGCATGATGGACAGCCTGTCGATGATTCTGTTAACGGTGCCGATCTTCTTCCCGGTCATTTCAGTCATGGATTTCGGGATGTCGCCAGAGCATCTGGCGATCTGGTTCGGTATCCTTGTGTTGATCGTCGTCGAGGTCGGGCTGATCACGCCGCCCGTCGGGATGAACCTGTTCATCATCAATTCGATGGACCGTGAAACACCGATGACCCAGACCTACCGTGCGGTGATGTGGTTTGTCGGGTCGGATATTGTCCGAGTGATCATTCTGGTCGCCTTTCCGTCGATCACGCTGTTCATTCTCGGAGGCTAGCAACAGGAGAGTCCGGTGACCGATCACCTTGGCTTGAGACCGCATAAGGTCGCACGAGAGGACCGTCCGGACGGCTCAATCCTCCTGCGCTCCGGCCATGAACTGGGACCGATCGCGCGGTCTACCGGTGAATGGCTCGATCACTGGGCCGCTGCGACTGCGACCGCGCTATTTCTGGCAGAGCGTGACGGAGACGGTTGGCGCGAGCTGACCTATGGCGACGCGCGCCGGCAAGTCCGGGCGATCGCGGGCCATTTGCTGAGCCGCGATCTTGGACCTGACCGACCGATCCTGATCCTTTCCGGCAACGGAATCGACCATGCGCTGCTAGCACTTGCCGCGCAATATGTCGGTATTCCAACGGTCCCCGTGGCAGAGCAATATTCACTGATCCCTGCGGCACTTGGGCGTCTTTCGGCAGTGGTGCGGTTGGTTGCCCCCGGCATGGTCTTTGCGGCTGATGCCATCCCTTACAGTGCCGCGATGTCATTGCCCGAACTGGTCGGCGTTGAACGGGCGGACAGTGGCACCTTGGCTTGTTGGATGGCGGATACAGCGGGTACGGATGTCGACTTGGCCGCTGCACGCGTCGGGCCGGATACGCTGGCAAAAATTCTCATGACGTCCGGCTCGACATCCGACCCCAAGGGAGTGTTGACGACGCAGCGCATGATGACGACCAATCAGGCACAAGTGGCGCAGGCGCTGCCTTTCTTGAATGTCAGGCCGCCGAAGCTGGTGGATTGGCTGCCTTGGAACCACGTATTTGGCGGCTCCTACACCTTCAACCTCGTGCTGGCCCATGGCGGCACGATGTATATCGACGACGGCAAACCAGCACCGGGTCTGATGTCGCGCACGCTTGAAAACCTTTCGAGGGTGCCTGGTACGCTCAGCTTCAACGTGCCGGTCGGCTTTGCGCAACTGGTGACGTCGCTGGAACGGGATCGAAGCCTGCGGGAAACGTATTTTGCGGACCTCGACATGATCTTTTATGCCGGCGCGTCGCTGCCGCAGGAAACATGGGCCGCGCTGGAGCGGTTGTCGCTCGACACCTGCGGGCAGCTGCCGCTCATTACCTCGTCCTGGGGGCTGACCGAGACGGCACCGGGTGCGATGATCCAGCATGAGCCCGGCAAGGGGGCCGGCATCGTCGGTGTTCCGATGGCGGGTGTGGAGGTCAAGCTGGTCCCGGACGAGATGGGCCGCTTTGACGTCCGCGTGAGGGGCGATAATATCACCTGCGGTTACCTGAATGACCCCGCCAAGACGGCAGAGGCTTTCGATGACGAGCGTTTTTTCAAGACAGGCGATGCGATGACTTTCGTCGATCCCGAGGATATCACCAAGGGCCTGCGGTTCGAGGGGCGGTTGTTTGAGGATTTCAAGCTGATGACTGGCACACGTGTCCGGGCGTCGGACCTGCGGCTGGAGCTTTTGAGCGTATTGTCGCCCTATGTCGCCGATCTGGTGCTGATCGGTGAGGGCCGTGAGGTGCTGGGTGCTTTGCTGTTTCCCAACCGCGCAGCCATCGAGGCCGAAGGCTGGGAGATGCGCGAGGAGGGCGGCGCGATCCATTGCACACCGCTGATGGAGGTTTTGCAGATGCGGCTGGCACAGCATGGCGATGGTGCGTCGGGCAGTGCCGCACAGGTGCGTTGCGCGCTTGTCTTGGCGGAACCTCCGTCGATGGGTGAGGGGGAAGCCACCGCCAAGGGAAATCTCAATTTCGCCCGGATCCAGGCTTTGCGGTCAGGGTTGATCGACCGGATGTACACCGCCGGCGATCCGGCGCGGCTCACGGTATAGATGCACTAAAGTGCAAATGATTTCCGCTGTCCTTGCGACCTTTCGCCGCAAGTTGCACAATACAGCCTGTTTCAGGAGGAGAGTGCCAGCATGCTGAGCAAAGAGGCCAACGCCGCGTCTTATTTCGTCGACCGTCATGATGACGCAGGGCGCGGTGCCAAGATCGCCTATCGCGAAGCGCAGACCGGGCGCACGCTGAGCTACGAAGCGCTTGCAAACGGGTCGGGCATCGTGGCCGGGGCGTTGAGCCGCGCCGGGATACGGCCTGAAGAGCGCGCGGCGATGCTGGTTCTGGACCAGATCGAGTTCCCACAGATTTTCTGGGGCGCACTTAAGGCGGGGGTTGTTCCCGTACCGCTCAACACATTGCTGTCGACGTCTGTCTATGACGTGATCCTGCGCGATTCGCGGGCCACAATCCTGCTTGTGTCGCAGGCCTTGTGGGATGTGGTGGCCCCTGCGGTCACCGACAACCCCTATCTGCGCCACGTCGTCATAATTGGCGATGCCTCCGAGGGAACAGTGCGCTTTGATCAGTTTATCGCGGATGCACCCAAGCTTGATCCGCTGCCGGTCAACGCGGATGAGGTCGCTTTCTGGCTCTATTCTTCGGGCTCGACCGGCCAGCCCAAAGGCGTGGCACATGTCCATTCCGCGCTGAAGGCGACGGCGGACACCTACGGCGCGCATGTGCTGGAGATCAGCGAGGACGATGTGGTCTTGTCCGCCGCCAAGTTCTTTTTCGCCTACGGCTTGGGGAATGCCATGACATTCCCTCTGTCCGTCGGGGCGACGACAATCCTGTTTACAGGGCGGCCCACGCCGCAGGGCATGATAGAAACTCTGAACGTCGAAAAGCCGACCGTGTTTTGCGGGGTGCCGACGCTCTATGCCGCGATGGTGGCAGAGATGGACCGCAAAGGCGTACCCACAGCACCGCTGCGCTGTTGTATCTCGGCTGGCGAGGCGCTGCCGGAGGATATTGGCGCGCGTTGGGAGAAACACACAGGCATCGGTGTTCTTGATGGTGTCGGATCGACCGAGATGCTGCATATTTTCCTGTCCAACCGGCCGGGTGACATCGTCTATGGCACCTCGGGCGTTGCCGTGCCGGGATATGACCTGCGGCTGGTCGATGAAAAGGACGTCGAAGTTTCAGTCGGAGAAGTGGGTGAATTGTTGGTAAGCGGCGCGTCCGCGGCAAATTGCTATTGGAACAAGCGAGACAAATCCCGCACGACCTTTGAGGGCATGTGGACCCGGACCGGCGACAAGTACGAGCGCCGCGCGGACGGACGGCTTACGTATTGCGGACGTACCGACGACATGTTCAAAGTGTCCGGTATCTGGCTTTCTCCGTTCGAGGTCGAAGGGGCATTGGTCAGCCATCCTGCGGTGCTGGAGGCGGCAGTCGTCGCGGCACAGGATGCGGACGGTCTGGACAAGCCCAAGGCTTTTGTCGTCTTGCAGGACAATGCACCCGATGACGACCTGCTGGAAAGCCTGAAGGCTCATGTCAAAGATCGCATCGGCAAGTGGAAGTATCCGCGCTGGATCGAGGTTGTCGAAGAGCTACCTAAAACGGCGACGGGAAAGATTCAGCGTTTCAAGCTGCGCGAGGGGGATTCATGTTGAAGTGGACAAATGAAACGGGGCAGACGCTGACGGCGGGTGGCAAGCAGCTGGAATATGCCTGCTGGGGACCTAAGCCGGGCAAGGCCCCCACCATCGTGATGTTGCACGAAGGTTTGGGGTCGGTCGCGATGTGGCGGGATGTGCCGCAACGGCTGGCGGATGCTACAGGTTTTGGCGTTCTGGCCTATAGTCGCGCAGGCTACGGGCAATCCGATGGGATCAGCCTGCCGCGTCCGCTCGACTATCAGACGCGCGAGGCGCAGGATGTGCTGGGCGATGTTCTGGATGCCGTAGGGTCGGAACATGTGATATTGTTGGGTCATTCGGATGGTGCAACCATCGCCGCGATCTATGGCGGATCGGTGTCGGATCTGCGTGTGCGCGGGTTGATCCTGATCGCGCCGCATTTCTTTACCGAACCTACGGGGATCGAAGCCATCAAGGCCGCAGGCAAGGCCTTCCGCGAAGGTGATCTGCGCAGCAAACTGGCCAAGTATCACGCGGACGTGGATATGGCCTTTAACGGTTGGCATGATGTCTGGGTCAACCCGGATTACGCCGCAAAGTGGAACGTCGCCGATGCGATCGACCATCTGCGGATACCGGTTCTGGCGATGCAGGGGCGCGATGACGCCTACGGCACGCTGGCGCAGGTCGAAGAGATAGAGAGCCGGATTTACTCTCCCGTAGACACCTCTATTCTGGATGATTGCGGGCATGATCCGTTCCGTGACCAGCTGCAAAAAGCGGTGGATGCCATTGCCGAGTTCTGCGCGCGGCTGGACCGGATCGAACGTGTGGAGGTCAGCCTTGGCTGATCTTGCCCCTGACATACCGCGCCCTTCGCATGCGTATGTGCCCGGGTTGAGCGCCCGCCACCCGGAGGATTGGTTCGACGGGATCAAACACACGGCGCAGGCTGGGATGAGTGTCGAAACCCTGCGTCAAAGCCGCGCTTTCATTGCGGGGGTTACCTATTTCGAAGCGGGCTATTTCTGGGAATGCCACGAGGTGCTCGAAGCGGTGTGGATGGCACTGCCCCGGCAAGCGCCCGAACGCAAAGTGGTGCAGGCTGTCATCCAGCTTGCCAATGCGCGGCTCAAACTGAAGATGGAGCGCCCGCGCGCAGTGCTTCGTCTTTGTGACATAGTCGACGCGCATCTGGCCGAACCCGGACCGAATCCGGTCTTCGGGTTTGAGCGGCAAGCGTTGGGTGCGTTGGTGTCAGAAACACGAGAGGCGGCAGCTTGATGCATTATCATGCCAAAAAACGCAATATATTGCGGCAAAGGCGGCGCTATATCAGCTATACCGTCCGAGAATTAGAATTATAATACATACAAGATCTGACCGGACCCCTGAGGAGCCAGCATCGTGACCAAAGTGATCGACTTTCAAACCGACCCTTCCAAATATCGTCATTGGAAGGTTGAATACGATGGCCCCGTGGCCAATCTTTTCATGGATGTGGACGAGACGGGCGGATTGTTCGACGGCTACGAGCTTAAGCTCAACAGCTATGACCTTGGTGTCGATATCGAACTGGCAGATGTCGTCCAGCGGATGCGTTTCGAGCATCCCGAGGTCAAGGTTGTGGTGATGCAATCGGGCAAGGAAAAGGTATTTTGCGCAGGTGCCAATATCCGGATGCTGGGCGGTGCGGAACATAGTCACAAGGTCAACTTCTGCAAATTCACCAACGAGACGCGCAATACCTATGAGGCAGCGCTTGCTGATTCCGGTCAAAATTATATTGCGGCGATCAAGGGGGCCTGTGCGGGCGGCGGTTACGAGCTGGCCCTTGCGTGCAATCACATCATGCTGACAGATGACAGTACGTCATCGGTTGCTTTGCCCGAAGTTCCGTTGCTGGCGGTGCTGCCGGGAACGGGTGGGCTGACCCGTGTGACGGACAAGCGCAAGGTCCGACGTGATCTGGCGGATGTGTTCTGTTCCATCGAGGAGGGTGTGAAAGGCAAGCGCGCCAAAGAATGGCGGTTGGTCGATGAGGTGATCCCGAACTCGAAATTCGACGAGACGGTAAAGGAACGTGCCAGGGAACTGGCCGCGAATTCCG
Source organism: Sulfitobacter sp. (assembly GCA_024637305.1). Lineage (GTDB taxonomy): Bacteria > Pseudomonadota > Alphaproteobacteria > Rhodobacterales > Rhodobacteraceae > Sulfitobacter. The sequence continues at coordinate 6,259 of JAGXFI010000018.1, read as the reverse complement.
AAAAAGCTGATGTGGCAAACGGCATAGAATTGACACCACTGACCCGCGATTTCACCGAAGACGCGATCACCTATTCCACCGTCGAAGTAACGATGTACCGCGAGGGTCGTCGCGCAACGGTTCTGATCAAGGGCCCCGAAAGCGATGCCCCGAAAGATATGGATGCCTTCACGTCGGAAGGTGCCGAAGCCTGGTTGCTGCGCTGCGCGCGCGAACTGGATGACGCGATCCTGCACTTGCGCAATAATGAAAAGGAATTGGGCCTGATCGAATTCCAGACTCAGGGTGATCCTGAAAAGGTAATCGCGCATGAAGCTCTCTTGTTGCAAAACAAGGACCACTGGCTTGCGGGTGAAGTGCTGCAATACTGGAAGCGTCTGCTGAAGCGTGTCGATATGACCTCGCGCAGCCTTGTCGCAATCGTCGAGCATGGGTCATGCTTCGCCGGACCGCTGGCTGAACTGCTTTGGTCGGTCGACCGCAGCTATATGATGCTCGAAGAATTCGACGGTGATAACCGCCCGACTGCGGCTATCACGATGAGCGACGGTAATTTCGGCACCTATCCGATGGGTAATGACCTCACACGGCTTGAGACACGTTTTCTCGGAACGCCAGAGCAGGTGGAAAAACTGAAAAGCTCTGTAGGCGAAGCGTTGCAGGCGGATGATGCCGAAGAGCTTGGTCTGATTACCTATGCCTATGACGATATCGACTGGGAAGACGAGGTGCGTCTGTTCATGGAAGAGCGCGCCAGCTTCTCGCCGGATGCGATGACGGGAATGGAAGCCAACTTGCGCTTTGCCGGCCCTGAAACAATGGAAACGCGCATTTTCGGCCGCTTGACCGCTTGGCAGAACTGGATTTTCCAGCGGCCCAACGCGGTTGGCAAGGAAGGCGCGCTGCAACGCTATGGAACCGGCGTTCGCGGCAAATATGACATGGAGCGGGTGTAACCCGCGACGACTTTCAAGGGTGGCTATGGTGCGCACCCCGCAACAACGGAGAGAGCAATGCTTGACCTGATTAACGTGAGTTACGACACTCAGATCCCCAACAACGTTGGGCTGTCCGAGGACAAGAAGGTGCTGAAAGCGCTGGAAAAATGGCACCCCGGTTATATTAATTGGTGGAATGACCTGATCCCGCAGAATTTTCAGGAATCGATGGTATACCTGCGCACGGCCGTCAGCGTGGACCCCAAGGGCTGGGCGAAATTCGACTACGTCAAGATGCCTGAATACCGCTGGGGCGTGTTGCTGGCTCCGGCTGTTGAGGATCGCAGAATTCCGATGGGCGAGCATTATGGGGAACCCGCTTGGCAAGAAGTGCCGGGCGAGTATCGCAACATGCTCAAACGCCTGATCGTGATCCAGGGAGACACAGAGCCGGGGTCGGTCGAGCAGCAGAAGTTTCTAGGTTTGACTGCCCCGTCGCTTTACGATCTGCGCAACCTGTTCCAGGTCAACGTCGAGGAAGGCCGCCACCTTTGGGCGATGGTTTATCTGCTGCAGAAATATTTTGGCCGCGACGGGCGCGAAGAAGCCAACGATCTGTTGGTCCGTTCCTCCGGTTCCGAAGAAGCACCACGGATGCTTGGCGCGTTCAACGAGGAAACGCCGGACTGGCTGTCGTTCTTCATGTTCACCTACTTCACCGACCGTGACGGCAAGATGCAGCTGGAAAGCCTGGCGCAGTCCGGTTTCGATCCGCTGAGCCGCACCTGCCGCTTCATGCTGACCGAAGAGGCGCACCACATGTTCGTCGGCGAAACGGGCGTGGGTCGTACGATACAGGCGACGCTGGAAGCGATGAACAAGGCGGGAATTACCGATCCCTACGAGGTAGGCAAGATCCGTGATCTGGGGGTCATCGACCTGCCGACGATTCAGAAAAAGCTGAACCTGCACTACACGCTCTCTCTGGATCTTTTCGGTCAGGAAGTGTCCACCAACGCGGCGAACGCATTCAACTCCGGCATCAAGGGTCGCTATATGGAGCAGCGGATCGACGATGATCACAAGCTGCAGAATGACACCTACGCCGTCACGTCGATCAAGGAAGGCAAGATCGTCACCGAGGACGTGCCCGCGCTGACCGCGATCAACATGCGCCTGCGTGACGATTATGTTCGTGACGCTGCCGGCGGTGTTGGCCGTTGGAACAAGCTGATTGCGAAATCAGGCGTCGAATTCGAACTCAAGCTGCCCCATGAAGGATTCCACCGTCAGATCGGCGTGTTCTCAAGCGTTGCGGTAGACCCCGATGGCAATATTCTTTCTGCGGATGACTGGCAAAAGCGCAAGAATGAATGGCTGCCGACGAAGGCAGACGGCGATTTCATCCAGTCGCTGATGGTGCCCTGCTATGAGCCAGGCAAATACGCGTCATGGATTGCGGCACCGAAAGTCGGGATCGACAACAAGCCGGGCGACTACGAATATGTAAAGCTGCACATGGCTTGAACGTCGCAGCGTGAAATCTGAGGCACGACCAATGGTAGGGCGGGGTTTACCCCGCCTTTTCCGACATGAGGAGGCACCGCGATGAACAAACCCGTCAAACAGCACTTGATCGACCCGGAAATCTGTATCCGCTGCTACACCTGCGAGATGACATGCCCGATCGGCGCGATCGAACATGATGACAACAACGTCGTGGTGAACGCGGATGTCTGCAATTTCTGCATGGATTGCATTCCCGTTTGCCCCACAGGGTCCATTGACGAATGGCGTGTGGTGGACACCCCCTACACACTCGAAGAGCAGTACGGCTTTGAAGAGTTGCCCGAGCAGCAAGACATCGAAGCGGCCCCCGTCGCCGGAGAAGAAGGCGAAGTCGACGATTCCATTGCCGCCCTGCTGGCGGAGGCGCATCAGGGTGCGGGCGGCAAGGCGCGCGCACCTGTCAGCGCCTCCAAGCCGCAGATCAACATGTACAACCTCGGCAAACCCGCCAAGATGACGGTGCAGGGCAATTACCGTCTGACCGACGATCCTGACCATGATGTGCGCCACATCATCCTCGACCCCGGCGCGTTGCCGTTTCCAGTGCTCGAAGGGCAGTCCATCGGGATCATCCCACCCGGCAAGGATGCCGAAGGCAAAGCGCATCTGCCCCGGCTGTATTCCGTGTCCAGCCCCCGGGATGGCGAGCGTGCGGGGTATCACAACATCTCGCTGACGGTGAAGCGCGAACAAAAAGGCATGGCTTCAAACTATCTGTGTGACCTTGAGAAAGGTGCTAGCGTCAACGTGACTGGCCCGTTTGGTGCGACGTTTCTGATGCCCAATGCAACGGATGCGCGGCTACTTCTCATCTGTACCGGCACGGGGTCGGCCCCCATGCGTGCCTTCACGATGCAGCGGCAGCGTGCGGATGCCACGGGGGGCATGACCATGTTCTTCGGTGCGCGTACGCCCGAAAGCCTGCCCTATTTCGGCCCGCTCAAGAAGGTGCCGAAAAAGTATCTGCGACAGCATCTGGTGTTCAGCCGGATCGATGAAGCGAAAAAGGAATATGTGCAGGACCGCATCGTCGCCCATGAGGACGAGGTGGCCGAAATGCTGGGTGACGAACGCACGCATATTTACATCTGCGGATTGCGCGGGATGGAGGAGGGAGTGGAAAAGGCCATGACTTCCATCGCGGAATCCATGGGGCTGCAATGGGTCAATTTGCGCGATAGCATGCGTGAAGACGGCCGTTATCACGTGGAAACCTATTGAATGACCAATACGCCTTTTGTCCACCCGATCAACGTAACATGGGGGGACTGTGACCCGGCACGTATCGCCTATACCGCTCGGTTGCCTTGGTTCGCGCTCGACGCGATCAACGCATGGTGGGAACATCACTTTGACGGGATGGGGTGGTTTCAGCTTGAGATCGACCACAACATCGGCACGCCCTTCGTGAACCTGTCTATGGATTTTCGCAGCCCGGTTACACCGCGCCACAAATTGCTTTGTGAGACCTACCCGACGCGGCTTGGGGATAAATCGATCACCTTCGGCATGAAGGCACGTCAGGACGGGGTCTTGTGCTTTGAGGGGTCATTTACCTGCGTGTTTACAATTGCGGATCAATTCAAGAGCCAGCCTGCACCGGATACCCTGAGAAAGGTGATCGAGCCGCTCGTGCGACAGCAGTAGGATGGTTTCGCGGCGTTTTGCGATGCGTCAATTGTTTTCCCGCGCGAATTCCTTTTGGGGTATGTTAACATTTTCACCATGAACGATGCAAAAGATCCCAAACTAAACGCCACAGACGCAGCCAAGCTGACAGCCCGACTGGCCAAGCGCATCAGTGAGGCCCGCAAAGCTCGGGGACTGCCCCGCAGGGTGCTGTCGGAACTTTCCGGCGTCTCGCCACGGTATCTCGCGCAGCTTGAGGCGGGGGAGGGCAATATCTCTGTCGTGTTGCTGCAACGTGTAGCGCGGGCGCTCGATCTCGGGATCGAGAAGCTTTTGGCGGAAGAAGTGCCGTTGGATCGCGACGTAGGGCGTGTTGCGGCGCTGTACCGTCAGGCGGCCCCCGATGTTCAGGACCGCGTCCGCGCCTTGTTGTCGCCGCAGAACCCGGGCGTCTTGAGGGCGGGTCGTGTCTGTCTGCTTGGGCTGCGAGGGGCCGGCAAGACGACTTTGGGCCGTCTGGCCGGAGACGCATTGGGCATCCCCTTTGTCGAGCTGAACAAGGACATAGAGCACGAAACCGGCATGCCTTTGACAGAGGTGATGGCGCTTTACGGTATCGAAGGATACCGCCGGCTGGAGGCGGATGCGCTGGAGCGGATCAGCCTGCGGTATGACCGCATGATCCTGGCTGTCGCCGGGGGTATCGTGGCAGAGCCGCCCACCTATGCGCGTCTGCTTGAACGGTTTCACACGGTCTGGGTCCGCACCACACCGGGCGAGCATATGCAGCGCGTTCGGGCGCAGGGCGATTTGCGCCCGATGCAAGGCAACCCGGCAGCGATGGCACAGCTCAAAACCTTGCTGGAGGAGCGCGCACCGCTCTATGCGCGCGCCGAAGCGCAGATCGATACGTCAAACCGCGCCCCGCGGAGTTCCTTGAACGACCTCATAACCGTGATCTCCAAAAACGGCTTTCTGGACGCTGCAGGCATCTGATGGATCTGTTGATCAGAGGATGCGGGGCATTGGGCGTTTCGACCGCGATGCGCGCATCGCACGCTGGTCTTGCCGTTACCCTGATGGCAGAAGACCCGTTCGACGCCGAGCGGCTGGCATCGGGGCTGCGAGGATATCAAATCGCAATTCGGGCAGAGGCGGAAGGATTGCCTGACGCTGCTGCAGCCCTCGCGCCGCCTGAATTGTTGCCCGCAGCCCCGTTGCGGTTGGCGCTTTGTGATCCGGGGCCGGATGTCCCTGAAGGCGCTGCCGCGGTCTATATACATGGGTCATTGGCCGAGGTGAGCCTTTTCAATATGCCCAGCGAAGACCGTCAGCAGGTGCTTTCCCTCTTGCAGAAGATGGGCCTGCCGGTGATCGAAGCGCCTGCGCACGCAACAGTTTTTGCGGGTCTGGTTCTTTTGGACCGGCTTGCCGCCCTTGCTGATCAACTACTCCTGCAAGGTGCCGTGCCGTGGGAAGTCGACGAAGCGATGGAGAGGTTCGGCTTTGGGACCGGCGTGTTTGCGGCACAGGATATTGCGGGCCTCGATCTGGCCTACGCGCGACGTCGAAAGACCGATGCTGCCCCCTTGTTGGTTACGGACCGCATGGTGCATGAGGGGCGGTTGGGTCGTGGGGCGGACGTCGGGTGGTACCGCTATCCCGGAGGGGGCGGAGCCGTCATTGACCCTTTGATGGAAGATATGGCCGTCGAAGAAGCGCGCTTTGCCAGCATCACGCAACGCGGCATCTCTGATCAGGAAACGGTGGAGCGTTTGCTCCTTGGGCTGGCTTGTTGCGGTGCAGAGCTGCTGGCCAGGGGAGAAGTCGCGGATGAGGCGCGGTTGGACCAGATTTGCCGGCGTGCCCTGAGCTATCCCGATAACGGCCCCGGTGTCATCCGAAGGGTACGGGACTGGGGGATTGAGGCGCTGAAAACGCGGTTGCAAATCTATGGCCGGGATCGTGCCGATCTATGGGCACCGCAGGCGCTGCTTGAAGTCGTCGATTGAGGCTGACCTGCCCCTTTTTTCAGGGCCACTCGTAAGTCGAGCCTGTTCTCCTTTGGTCTGCCATCATTCGGCAGCGTGAGCAATGGGCGCAGGCGCGGAGCCATCAGTTAG
>JAGXFI010000133.1 GCA_024637305.1 Sulfitobacter sp. | reverse complement strand
TTGAAAGCTACGGGGCTTGAGGACAAGGTTGACGAAGGAATGCCGCAGATCGACGAAGCGTCCGCCGGGGATTTCGTCCAGATGTGTCGCACCCTGCGGTTCTGGGAACGCGAAAGCTAGGCGCTGTGGGCTGATTAGAGCGAGCGGCAAATTGCATTCAACCAGCGCCTTCTGCTGATTTGGCAGGAGGCGCTTATGGTTGGGGACACTTGCGGTCTGAATTTTTCTATTAACCTTTTATATCAGATGCTTGCAAAGACTTTTGCCGCAGGGAGACGGCATTGCCAAGTTGTTCAGCTGGCATGATCAAGCTATCTCAACATCATGAAAACCCCAACCAATATGGCGCGCCTGAAGGGCTTCCGTTTCTCTCGCGAAATCATCGCGTATGCTGAGGGGATACACCCCAAAATGACTTGCCGGTCAAAGCGATGAAATGAGGCTGTCCATCGCGGTTCGGTAACTGGTGACGATAGCATCGCGGGCATTATGGCGGCCGCCGCGAACCATATGCCGCCCAGCCGCCCAGACGTCCGTCACCACGTTGTCCTTGGCAGCAAAGACCAGACCATCCAGCAGTTGATCCTGCCGTAATGCGCAAAGCGCTGGATCGGTGCTGTCGATGGCGACCAGATCGGCCAGCAAGCCGGTGGCGATGTCGCCCGATGCACGACCCAACGCCAGCGCCCCGCCGCGTGCCGCGCTGACAAAAAGCGTTTCACCGACCGAGCCGCTGTTCTGAACCATCACGTTGCGCGCCAGATCACGCAGGCGTTGGGAATATTCCAGCGTCCGCAGCTCTTCGGCCAGCGAGATATTGACGTTTGAATCCGATCCGATCCCAAAGGCACCACCAGCGTCAAGGAAGCCTGGCCCGTTGAACGGTCCGTCCCCCAGATTGGCCTCTGTGATTGGGCAAAGTCCGGCAATTGCACCGCTTTTGGCCATCGCTTGCGTTTCCGCGCCCGTCATGTGGGTCGCATGAATGAGACACCAGTTTGCATTCACCGCGGCGTTGTCCAGCAACCACTCGACCGGGCGCGCTCCGAGCCAGTCGGAGATGTCCGCGACCTCCTTTGGCTGTTCCGCAATGTGGATATGAACCGGCCCACCAGTGCGTTCCTCAAGCACCCTGCCAAGATCTTCGGGCGACGTCGCGCGCAGCGAATGGGGCGCGATGCCGAGTGTCCAGTCGTCCGGCATCGGGGTCATCCCGCGTCTGGCGGCGCTGACCAATCCGGCAAAACCGTCCACGTCATTTCCGAACCGTTGCTGACCTTCCGACAGCGCCTGTTTGCCCGCGCCACCATAGCTGTAGAGAACCGGCAGATGCGTCAGGCCGATGCCGCTATGGTGCGCCGCGGAATAGATCCGTGATGTCAGCTCTGCCGGGTCATCATATGGCAGACCGCCGCGCTGATGATGGACGTAATGGAATTCGCCAACGGCGGTGTATCCGGCCTCCAGCATCTCCATGTAGACAAGCGCCGCGATCGCTTCGATCTGTTCGGGCGTGAGCCTATCCATGAAGCGATACATCAGGTCGCGCCAGCTCCAGAAACTGTCACGGCCCGCCGCGCGGCGTTCGGTCATGCCGGCCATTGCACGTTGAAACGCATGCGAGTGCAGGTTGCCGATCCCCGGCAACAGCGTGTCGACCCGGTGATCACCCTCCAAGGGCTTCGCGGCAGGCTCAATGCCCGCAATGCGGCCGTCCGCCACCATGATCCGAACGTTATTCGCCCAGCCTTCCCGCAGCAGGGCCTGTTTGGCATGAATCATCACGGTCTCCGAGGTTGGAATTATTATGTCTAGACATATAAATCCAAAACCACTACGAGAAAAGCGGAAACTTCGCAGAAAACAGGGATCGCTCATGTCGCAACAATTCCGTCTGCTGGTCGATCTGACCGCCGCGACCATGGTGTCCGGCAACGCTCCCTATGGTCTGATCGCGGAGGCTGGCATTGTGCTGAATGATGACAGGATCGCATGGGCCGGCCAGCGTGCGGATCTGCCCGCAGAGTTCGCCGCGCTGGAACCCGAATCGCTGGGGGGGCGGTTGGTAACACCGGGTCTGATTGATTGTCACACGCATATCGTCCACGGCGGGGATCGTGCCCGCGAATTCGAGATGCGGCTTGAGGGGGCGAGTTACGAGGAAATCGCCCGCGCCGGTGGCGGGATCGTGTCGACGGTCAAGGCCACACGCGAGGCGAGCGAGGAGCGTCTGCTTGCGGACGCCCTGCGTCGCGTCGATGTCCTGATCGCCGAAGGGGTGACGGTGATCGAGATCAAATCGGGCTACGGTCTGGACCTTGAAACGGAACTGCGGATGCTGCGCGTTGCCCGCAAAATCGGCCGCGAAAAGCCGGTGCGCGTGCGGACCAGTTTCCTTGGCGCGCATGCCACGCCTGCTGAATACGCAGGGCGCGAAGATGCTTATATCGACGATGTCTGCATCCCCACCTTGCGTGCGGCGCATGCGGAAGGTCTGGTCGATGCGGTAGATGGTTTTTGCGAAAGCATCGCCTTTTCACCTGCGCAGATCGCGCGTGTCTTTGATGTCGCGCAGGAATTGGGCCTGCCGGTCAAGCTCCATGCAGAACAGCTTTCAAGTCTTGGCGGGGCCAAGCTGGCCGCAAGCTACGGCGCACTTTCTGCGGACCATATCGAATATATTGACGAGGACGGCGTCGCCGCGATGGCTGCGGCAGGGACGGTCGCGGTGATTCTGCCCGGCGCGTTCTATACCCTGCGAGAGACACAACAGCCTCCGATCGGGATGATGCGCCAGCATAATGTACCGATGGCATTGGCGACAGACATCAACCCGGGGTCCTCGCCGCTGAATTCACTGCTGCTTGCGATGAACATGGGCTGCACATTGTTCAGAATGACCCCCGAGGAGGCCTTGCGCGGCGTCACCACTTGCGCCGCCAGCGCGTTGGGGATGCCCGATTGCGGTCTGATCGCACCGGGACAACGTGCCGATCTGGCGGTGTGGGACATCGCGCATCCGGCGGAGCTGTCCTACCGCATCGGCTTCAACCCTCTTCATTCCCGCATTTTCGGAGGCATCTGATGGACGTTCTCACCCTTATTCCCGGCACCGCGACGCTGCACGATCTGATGCGGATCTACCGCGAGGGTCTGGCGGTGCAACTCGATCCGTCGTGTCACCCGGCAATCCAGTCGGCCCACGCGCAGATCGCGGCGGCAGCGCAGGGGGATGCCGCCGTCTATGGCGTCAACACAGGTTTCGGCAAGCTGGCCTCGGTCAAGATCGCCGCCCGCGACACTGCGACGTTGCAGCGCAATCTGATCCTGTCGCATTGCTGCGGGGTGGGAGATGCGATCCCGACACGCCACGCGCGCCTGATGATGGCGCTCAAGCTTCTCAGCCTCGGACGCGGCGCGTCTGGCGTGCGGATGGAGGTGGTGACGCTGATCGAAGGGATGCTGGCGCGCGGCGTCACGCCGGTTATCCCCGCGCAAGGTTCTGTCGGTGCGTCGGGGGATCTGGCCCCGCTGGCGCATATGGCTGCTGTGATGATGGGTGCCGCCGAGGCGGAATATGACGGCAAGATCCTGACCGGTGCCGAAGCGCTGCAACAGGCCGGCCTTGAGCCTGTTGTCCTTGGTGCCAAGGAAGGGCTGGCCCTGATAAACGGCACGCAGTTTTCCACTGCTTTCGCATTGGCGGGCCTGTTTGACGGGTGGCGCGCGGCCTGCTCTGCGCTGGTGACGTCCGCGATGTCGACGGACGCAATCATGGGGTCCACTGCACCGCTTCAGCCTGAAATTCACGCCTTGCGGGGACACGCGGGCCAGATTGACGCCGCCACAGCGTTGCGTGCGCTGCTTGAGGGTTCTGTCATCCGCGAAAGCCACCGGGATGGCGATACCCGCGTGCAGGACCCCTATTGCATCCGCTGTCAGCCACAGGTCACGGGGGCCGCGATGGACATGCTGCGCATGGCGGCCCGCACGCTGGAGATCGAAGCGAACGCGGCGACCGACAATCCGCTGGTGCTGTCCGAGGCGGGCCTGATCGTGTCGGGCGGAAACTTTCACGCCGAACCCGTAGGCTTTGCCGCTGATATGATCGCGCTTGCGCTGGCCGAAATTGGGGCCATTGCGCAACGCCGTATCGCGCTGATCGTTGATCCGGTCCTGTCCCATGACCTGCCGCCGTTCCTGACGCCCAACCCCGGCCTGAACTCCGGTTTCATGATCGCCGAAGTCACGACAGCAGCCCTGATGAGCGAAAACAAGCATCTGGCGAATCCTTGCGTCACCGACAGCACGCCGACCTCTGCCAATCAGGAGGACCACGTCAGCATGGCCGCTCATGGCGCAGTTCGCCTGGGCCGGATGGTAGCGAACCTTGAACGCATCCTTGGTGTCGAACTGCTTTGCGCCGCGCAGGGCATTGAATTTCGTGCGCCGCTTGATACCAGCCAGCCGCTGCAGGCGGTGATCGCGCAGGTCAGGCAATTGGTTCCCCGGCTCGGGGATGACCGGTTTATGGCGAACGATCTGGAGGTCGCGGCAGGCATGATCCGCGATGGCGGCATCGTGGATGGCACGCGCGTTGCCATGCCGGAATTGTCGACATGAATCCGGTCGAGGTCAAACGCGGCGACAGCCCGGTCGTGCTGGGCCTGCCACATACTGGAACCTATGTGCCAGACGACATCCGCGCCCAGCTAAACGAACGTGGTCGCGGGCTTGCCGATACGGATTGGCATATTGATACCCTCTATGACGGTCTGCTGGACGGTGCGACCACCGTGCGCGCCACGTTCCACCGCTATGTGGTTGACGCCAACCGCGATCCTTCGGGCGAGAGCCTTTATCCCGGTCAGAACACTACCGGTCTGGTCCCCCTGACCGATTTCGATGGCAATGACATTTGGGATGAACCGCCTGATGCAGAGACTATCGTGCAGCGCAGAAACACATATCACGCGCCCTACCACGTCGCGCTCAAGGCCGAACTGGACCGGGTGCGCAAGCTTCACGGTGTTGCAATCCTTTATGACTGCCACTCGATCAGGTCGCAAATCCCGTTCCTGTTCGACGGCACGCTGCCCGATTTCAACATCGGCACCAACGACAGTGCCACATGCGCGCCGATTGTCGAGATGGCGGCGCACGGGCTTTGCAGGGCATCGGATCGCTATAGCTGCGTACTTAACGGGCGTTTCAAAGGCGGCTGGACAACGCGGCACTACGGTCAGCCGCATAAATCTGTCCACGCGATCCAGATGGAACTGGCGCAATCCACCTATCTGAGCGCCGAGGCACCGCCCTGGACCTATGATCACGCCCGCGCGATGCAGATCCGACAGCCCTTGTCACGCCTGCTTGGAAAACTGGCCCATATAGCCCTGAACGGAGACCTCACATGACCAATCCCCGCAAGAACACCCGCGACGTCTTTCCCGCAACCGGCACCGAGATCACAGCAAAAAGCTGGCTGACAGAAGCGCCGATGCGGATGCTGATGAACAACCTGCACCCGGATGTGGCAGAAAACCCGCATGAACTGGTCGTCTATGGTGGCATCGGACGCGCGGCGCGGACGTGGAAGGATTTCGATCTCATCGTCGCGAGTCTTAAGGAACTGGAAGAGGACCAGACGCTGTTGGTGCAATCCGGCAAGCCTGTCGGCGTGTTTCAGACCCACAAGGACGCGCCGCGCGTGTTGATCGCGAACAGCAATCTGGTGCCGCATTGGGCGACGTGGGACCATTTCAACGAGCTCGATAAGAAGGGTCTGGCGATGTACGGTCAGATGACGGCGGGTTCATGGATCTACATCGGGTCGCAGGGCATCGTTCAGGGGACATACGAGACCTTCGTCGAGGCCGGTCGCCAGCATTACGACGGTGACCTCACGGGCAAATGGATCCTCACGGGCGGTCTGGGCGGCATGGGTGGCGCGCAGCCGCTGGCGGCGGTGATGGCTGGTGCGTGCTGTCTGGCGGTGGAATGCAACCCGGAGAGCATAGATTTCCGGCTGCGCACCAAATACGTCGATGAACGCGCCGACACGCTTGATGAAGCGCTGGAGATGATCGACCGCTGGACCAAAGCGGGAGAAGCAAAATCCGTGGGCCTTCTTGGCAACGCGGCGGATGTGTTTCCCGAACTTGTGCGGCGGGGCGTGCGGCCTGACATGGTGACGGACCAGACATCCGCGCATGATCCGATCAATGGCTATCTGCCGCAGGGCTGGACCATGGCACAGTGGCGCGACAAGCGGGAAACAGACCCCAAAGCCGTCGAAAAGGCCGCCCGCGCGTCAATGAAAATCCATGTGGCCGCGATGGTTGATTTCTGGAACGCGGGGGTTCCGACCCTGGATTACGGCAACAACATTCGGCAGGTTGCCTTGGAAGAAGGACTGGAAAACGCCTTTGCGTTTCCGGGTTTCGTTCCCGCCTATATCCGCCCGCTGTTCTGCCGTGGTGTCGGCCCTTTCCGCTGGTGCGCCTTGTCCGGCGATCCGGAGGATATCTACAAGACGGACGCCAAGGTGAAAGAACTGGTCGACGACGAGCACCTGCATAACTGGCTTGATATGGCGCGCGAACGGATTTCGTTTCAGGGGCTTCCTGCGCGAATCTGCTGGGTGGGTCTGGGCGTTCGCCACAAGCTTGGCCTTGCCTTCAACGAAATGGTCCGGACCGGAGAGCTGAAAGCGCCTATCGTCATTGGCCGCGATCATCTCGATTCCGGTTCGGTGGCGTCCCCCAACCGCGAGACGGAGGCGATGAAGGACGGCTCTGATGCCGTCTCCGACTGGCCGCTGCTGAACGCCCTGCTCAATACCGCGTCGGGGGCGACTTGGGTCTCGTTGCACCACGGTGGCGGTGTCGGCATGGGGTTCTCACAGCATTCCGGCATGGTCATCTGCTGCGACGGAACCGAGGACGCAGACCGCCGGATCGGCCGCGTTCTATGGAATGATCCCGCGACCGGCGTTATGCGCCACGCAGATGCGGGCTATGACGAAGCGCTGGACTGCGCGCGCGAAAACGGGTTGAACCTGCCTGGCATCTTGTAGGGAGAAAATCATGATCGAACGTATCGACACGACCGCGCGGGCCTCTGCCATCGTCAAACATAACGGTGTGGCCTATCTTGCCGGGCAGGTTGCCGAGGGCGACACCATACAGGAACAGACACAAGCCTGTTTGGCTAAGGTTGACGCGTTGCTGGGCGAAGCAGGATCGTCGCGCGAGCACATGCTGCGCGCTACGATTTGGTTGGCGGACATGAGCGACTTTTCGGGGCTGAACGAAATCTGGAATGCGTGGGTTCCCGAAGGCCATGCGCCCGCGCGGGCATGCGGCGAAGCGAAACTGGCCCGCCCCGAGTTGAAAGTCGAGATCATCGTCGACGCCGCTGTAATCTAGTATCGCGTCGTCATCCGGTAGCCGGGGGGATAGGTCAGCCGCACAAATGTCACGGCGCGGCCTTCCCACCAGGTTGATCGCTCTGCCTCGAACAGGGCATCGCCGGTGGTGCAACCCAGATAGTTCGCTTGCGCAGCCGTGGCGGCGGCGGCACCGAAGCTCATTTCGACATCGGAAAACGGCACCGTCGAGATCAACCATTCGTTCGGCCCGCTTGCCGCGAAATCCACGCCTGCCGCTTGCGGGAAACGCGCCAGATTGATCCAGCGATCCTCCAGCTGATAAGGCGCGTTGTCGGCGCGGTGCAGGCAGGTCAGGTGCAGCACGTCATCGCCGACCACCAGCTTGAGCCGTTCGCGCAACCAATCGGGCGCGTGAAGGATCTGACGGTTCAGCAAAGTGTAACCGTAGCTTGCAGCCTGCCCTTCGATCTCTTCGCGAACGACGGGGATCGAAAATCGTGCTTCGCGCAGCGGGGCCATGCGGACCCGTGTTCCGGCCTTGCGGCGCCGCTCCAGAATGCCCTCATCGGTCAGCTCCCGCATCGCGCGGTTCACCGTCGCGCGGGCACAGCCATAGCTTTCCGCAAGCTCGACCTCGTTTGGCACGAGCGCTCCGGGTGGCAGATCGCCTTTGGTTATCCGCGTCAGTATCTCGGATTTTATGTCTTTGTAATTGATGCTCATCGAAGGTTTATCCGTTCAGGCCGACTCGCCTGAATGCTTGCAGTGGCGCAACTATTATGTCCAGACATAATGACGAGCGTGGCGTTTTAGATCTTTCGTCGGGCTCGCTCCTAAAGCGTCCTGAGCAGCCCGTAAGCCTTGCGGTAGCTTGCCAGCCCCTCCTCGAAAACCTCCGCGAGGGCCTGATCAGGCTCTATTGTTCGTGCGACGGGCGGCATTGTCGCGATTTCAGCGCCCGCACCTGTCGCGGCCATCTGCCCCAGCCGAGCGGCCCCCAGCGCAGCCCCAAATGCGCCGTCGGCCGGTACGTCGAGCGGTATTTTCAACACCGTTGCCAGCAGCGACAGCCAGTAATCCGAGCGCGCGCCGCCCCCCAATGCCAGCGCTCTTTGAATTGTGGTGCCGGTCGCTGCAAGGGCCGTCTGGCAATCCGCAAAAGCATAGCTGACCCCTTCGAGAACCGCGCGCGTTGCCGATTGTGCGTCCGTGCCGTGATCCAGGTTCAGAAATTGCCCGCGTATGGTCGCGTCATTGTGCGGTGTCCGTTCGCCCCCCAGATAGGGCAGGAAAAGCGGTCCGGCAGGTGCCCGCAGATCGCCAAGATCGCGCGTGAGATCAGACGCTGTCCGACCCGTCAGGCGCGACAGCCATTCCAGCGCATCCGTCGCGGCGAGGATCACGCCCATCTGGTGCCAGGTATCGGGCACCGCGTGGCAAAAGCTGTGAACGGCGGTGGCGGGATCGGGACGATAGGCGTCATTTGCGGCAAACAACACGCCGGATGTCCCAAGCGATACAAAGGCGGTGCCGTCCCTGACCACGCCAGCCCCGATTGCTGCTGCGGCATTGTCGCCCGCACCGCCTGCGACCGTCACGTTGCCCATGCCGAACCGCGCGGCCAGCGTCGGGCGCAGATGGCCGGACGTGGCTGACCCTTCGACGAGATGCGGCATCTTTTCGCGGGTGAGGTGGCAGGCCGCCAGCAGCGGCGCGGACCAGTCGCGCGCGCCGGTATCAAGCCACGCCGTTCCCGCCGCATCCGACATGTCGGACACGTATTCGCCGGTCAGGAACAGGCGCAAGAAATCCTTGGGCAAAAGGATTTTGGCAATTTGGTCAAAGATCCGCGGCTCGTTCCGGCGTACCCATTCGACTTTGGGCGCGGTAAAGCCGGGAAAGACGACATTGCCGGTGATCGCCCTGAATTGGGGGTCCGCGTCCATCGCGGCGGCCTCGACGTGACTGCGCGTGTCGTTCCACAACATGCAAGGCCGCAGCGGTCGGTCGTCCTTGCCAAGCAATGTGGCCCCGTGCATGTGGCCCGACAGACCGATGCCCGCGACGTCAGCGCAATCGGTCTGGGACCACAAAGCATCCAGTGCCGCCAAAGTAGCGGTGCACCAGCTTTCCGGGTTCTGCTCGGCCCATCCATCATGCGGGCGCGAGACTTGCAATAGTTCGGTGTGTTCGGCCAGAAGGCCTTGGTTTTCATCCACCACAATCGCCTTGAGCGAGGACGTCCCCAGATCCAGTCCAATGAATCTCATCTAGGCGGCCCTTGGATTCTTGCCCATGATGATCATCGACAGGATGTCGTCCTCGGTCACATCTTCAACGCGTTCCGTCCCGACCATCTGGCCATTTTTCATTACCGCAACCCGATCACAAAGCGCCATCATCTCGCGGGTGTCGTGACTGATCAGAAAAATTCCCAAGCCCTGCTTTTTCAACTCCTGAATCAGCTCCGCCACCATTGCGGTTTCGTGAACACCAAGCGCTGCCGTGGGTTCGTCCATGATCAGGATTCTGGCATTGAAATAGACCGCACGCGCGATGGCGACCGATTGGCGCTGGCCTCCGGACAAGGCGGACACAGGCTCGTTCAGCTTGCGGAAATTGGGGTTGAGGCGTGCCATAATCTTGCGCGTCTCTGCCTCCATCTTTCCGTCATCGACAAAGCCCAGCGGCGTTGTCAGCTCACGGCCCAGAAACAGGTTGCTGGCGGCATCAAGATTATCGGCGAGCGCCAGCGTCTGATAAATCGTCTCTATGTTGTGGTTGCGCGCGTCACGGGGGGAATTGATCGCGACACGCCTGCCGTTGACGAAAATCTCGCCGCTGTCCATGCGGTAGGCACCCGACAGGATCTTGATCAGGGTCGATTTCCCGGCACCGTTATGCCCCAACAGGCCGACGACTTCGCCGGGATAAAGCGTGATGGAAACATCGTCCACGGCCTGCACACCGCCGAAGGAGATGGAGATATTGCGCATCTCGACAAGGGGTTGTGTCATTTAAGCCCTGTCCTTTTGCGATACTGAATGTCGATCCAGACGGCAAAGACCAGCACCGCACCCACCACGATATTCTGAAGCGGTGCATCGATGCCCACCATGGCCATGCCCGATTGCAGGGATTGCATGATAAGAGCGCCCAGGATCGCACCGTAGATCGTGCCTATTCCGCCCGATAGAGCGGTTCCGCCGATGACCGCCGCAGCAATGACCCGCAATTCGTCCAGCGTCCCCAGATCGTTGGAATGGTTTGCCAGACGGCTGGACGCGACGACCGCCGCCAAGGCACAAAGCGCGCCCATCAGCGCAAAGATCTTGACCGTCAGCAGCCGCGTGTTGATCCCCGAAAGCTCTGCCGCGTCGGGGTTACCGCCGGTGGCGAAGATATAGCGCCCGAACCGCGTGCGCCGCGCGATCACCGTCATCGCGGCGGCGATGGCAATCAGCAACAGCACCGAAATCGGCAGGCCGTAAACCGGCGTGCAGCCCTCGGCCACCTCGCATCCGAACTGCGTCGGGTCACGCGCGACGACCCGCTCCGGCACGGCATAATTGGTTAGAATTGCAATGAAGCCTGCGATGGCGGCGCAAGCGATCAGGGCAAGCATGACCTCTGCCCACATCGGTTTTACGGGAAACCCATGCGAAAGCTTTGTGCGCCGTGCGCGAAAGATCATCACTGTGGTAAAGACGATCGCCGTCACGCCCAAGGCCCAACTGAGCGGTCCCCCAAGGGTGCCGTTGATCCCGCCGAAGCTCATGAAGGTTTGGTCCAGTGGCCCGATTGTCTGACCTGCGGTCATGTACCAGCCGACATTGCGCCAAATCAGGAAGCCGCCGAGCGTCACGATGAAAGCCGGCACCATCTGATAGCCGATCAGCCACCCATTGAGCGCGCCGATCAATGTGCCGAGAACCAGGCCGGATGCAATCGCGATCCACGGAATTGCCCAATGTCCGATCTCGAGCCCGACGATGCCGGGCAGCCAGCGCACCTGCACCATCGCCATCAATGCGGAACAGGCGGCCAGAATCGCGCCCACGGACAGGTCAATGTGCCGGGTCACGATGACGAACACCATGCCGGTCGCCATGATGGCAACGCTTGCCGTCTGGATTGTGAGGTTGAAGATGTTGCGCGGTGTCAGGAACCGCCCGTCCGTGAGGATATTGAACACCACGGCCACGAAAATAAAGGCACCGATCATTCCCAGAAGGCGCGTGTCCAACTCCAGCGTCTGGAAAAAACTGCGCTTGAGCGCGGGTCTGGTCGGGGCAAAGTCGCTTTGATCGGTCATGGTTCATCCCTGCACGCGATGTCGCGTGTGTCTGATCAGGTCGCACCGGCCCCGAGCGTCACTTTTGGGGGCCGGTGCGGATGCCGTTAATTACAGGGCGCAGGGCCGTCTGTAACACCTTGGCAAAGCGCTTCTTTGGTGATCCAGCCTGCGTCTACGACGGTGGACAGGTTATCCTTGGTCACCGGGATAGGCTCCAGAAAGCGGGCGTTGAGCGTGGTGCCTGCAGGGGAAGTCCATTCCTGACTGCCCTCAATGGCGAGGTTGCCGTCAGACTTGGCCAGCGCCACGGCGATTTCAGCCGCTGCGGTGCCCAGATCCCGCGCGTCTTTCCAGACGGACACGGTTTGCGTCCCCAGTGCGACACGGTTGAGAGCGGCATGATCGCCGTCCTGACCGGACACCGGTAGCCCTTCCATGCCCTGCGCGGTCAAGGCAGCAACGACGCCGCCGGCAGTCCCGTCATTTGACGCGACAACCGCATCTACGCCGTTATCGTTCGCGGTCAGAATCTGTTCCATGTTGCGCTGCGCATTGGCAGGCAGCCAGCCGTCGGTATAGGCTTCGTCGACGATGGTGATGTCACCTGCATCAATCGCCGGTTGCAGCACTTCTTGCTGACCACCCCGCAAGAAATCCGCGTTCGGGTCGGTGGGCGAACCCTTGATCATCACGTAGCGGCCCTTTGGCTGTGCTTCGAGCACCGCGCGGGCCTGCATACGGCCGACCTCGACGTTGTCGAACGTCAGATAAAAGGCGCGGTTGTCCTCGATCAGGCGATCATAGCCGACGACCGGAATGCCTTCGTTTGCTGCGGCATCTACTGCCGGGCCGATCGCGGCACTATCCTGAGCGAGAATGATCAGCGCATCGACGCCTTGGGCGATCAGGCTTTCCACATCCGACAGCTGTTTGGCCGACGAAGACTGCGCATCGGCGGACACATAAGTCGCGCCGGCGGCTTCGAGCGCGGCCTTGATTGCCGCCTCATCCGTTTTCCAGCGCTCTTCCTGAAAGTTCGACCAACTGACGCCGACGGTCAGGTCATGGTTCTCCGCAAACGCGGGTGCTGCAAAGCCGGCGACGGAAACCGCAGCGGCCAATACCGATTTCTTCATGCTATCCTCCCAGAATTTCCACCCCGATTCTGCGTCAGGGTCCGAGTCGTACGTCTCGTGAGTTTAGCATTGTCGTATTTATTTTAGTTGTCAAAATATAAATTGCCCGAACGGTCATAGCGATCTATCTTTTGCCGGTATGCGGCGTTTGATAGGGGCGGCTCATGCGCTTGTTTCTCAAGCAGCGCCGTTATTATTTTAGGAGCTGAAGTTATGGACGGGGAGGTGAATCCAAGGGAGTTTGCGGCTTCCGACGGGTGCGGCCCGCTGATGCCCGACCCGTTGCGCAGTCGTTTGTCGCTCCGGCAGCGCATTTTCGAACATGTGCGGGCGCATGGGCACGCGGCCCGGACAGAGATCAGCCGCGCCCTGGGCGTCAGCGCAGGGTCGGCCACCACGCTTACCGCGGATCTCATCCAAAGCGGTCTGTTGCGCGAAGTCGGTCTGCCCGCCCGCGAACAGGGACGCGGGCGCCCACCAGTCGCGCTGCAAATCGTGCCGGAGGCCGGATATGTCATCGGGATCAAATTGGCCAAGGACCGCAACACCGCGACCCTTTCCGATTTTTCCGGCAAGGTGATCGCCAGCGCGGTAACCCGTTTCGCGCCTCTCAAGCGGTCGCTGACAGAGCTACTGGACCAAACGGATACGTTGATCGCTGCCCTGCTCGCGGACGCTGGCATGGCATTGAGCGACATGAAGGCCGTCGGGATCGGTATGGCCGGGGTCATCGACTATGCGACAGGATCCGTGCGCTGGTCGCCGCTATTGCACACGCCGGACGAAGCATTCAGCGTTGCCTTCGAAAACCGTTTTGGCCTGCCTCTCTATCTTGAGAACGACTGCAACATGCTGACGCTAGCCGAACTCTGGTTCGGGGCCGGGCGCGCGATTCCGGACTTTGCCGTCGTCACGATCGAAGATGGTGTCGGGATGGGGTTGGTTATGAACGGGCAACTCTATCGCGGAGCCTGGGGGATGGGGCTTGAATTAGGTCATACCAAGGTCGATCTGGACGGTGCGCTGTGCCGCTGCGGCAAGCGTGGCTGTCTTGAGGCGTATCTGGCCGATTACGCGCTTGTGCGCGAAGCGGTCGCCGCAATCGGGATCGCGCCCGGCGATGACGCCGATGTTCTGGCAGCGCTTTACGATCAGGCGCGCGAGGGCAATCAGGCAGCGGCGGCGGTATTTGATCGGTCGGCCCGCTACCTGTCTTTGGGACTGTCGAACGTAGTGCAGCTTTTCGATCCCGCGCTCATCATTCTGTCGAGCCAGCGGATGGACCGCGATTTTCTCTCACCGTCCGAGCTTATGGCGGATGTGCAACGCCTGACGCTGACACGCGGGCAGAATCCTTGCCGGATAGAGATCAGGCCGTGGGGCGATCTTGCCTGGGCGCGCGGTGCGACGGCGCGGGCGCTATCGTCGGTGACCGACACGCTTTTCAGCACGGAGGCGATATGATCCGGTTCATTGCTCTATGGGCCGCGACAGCGTTGCCGGTGCCTGCGGAACCGGTATTTGAAGACATGTCAGCCCATTTGCCGCCCCATAGCTACGTAGGCGGGTGGGAGCATTTCGTCGGCGGCGGGGTCGCCGTATTCGATTGCAACGACGACGGACTGCCGGACATCTTTGCCGCCGGAGGCACGATGCCTCCGCTCCTGCTGGAGAATACCGGCGAGTTCACCTTTCGTCAGGTTGACCTGTTTGCGGTGACCGGTGTCACGGGGGGGTATCCGCTCGACGTTGATAATGACGGGATCATGGACCTGTTCGTGCTTCGTGTCGGCGTAAACCTCATGCTTCGCGGCACCGGGGCCTGCCAGTTCGAGGACGCGACCGCGCTGTGGGGGCTACCGCCGCACGACGCGTGGACCACGGCCTTTTCCGCCTGGTGGCACCCTGACGCCGACCGCCCCACAATGGCGATTGGCAACTACGTGGACCGCAACGACTCCGATGGCCCTTTCGAGGCTTGCGACGGCAATCTTGTCCTAAATCCTGTAGCGGACGGGTACGAGGCGCAGGCGCTGGCCCCTGGTTTTTGCCCATTGTCTATGCTGGCCGCGTATGACCTGCGCGGAAAGCTTGCGCTTCGGATTTCCAACGACCGCCATTATTATATCAGTGGCGGGTCAGAGCAGATGTGGGACATCGCGGCAGAGCGGTTTCTGGGAGTCGACGATGGCTGGCCGCAATTGTCACTTTGGGGCATGGGGATTGCGTCGCGTGATCTGGATGGGGATGGGCGTGACGAGGTCATGTTGACGTCGATGGGTGATCAGGTTTTGCAAATTGCAGGGCCGGACGGCTTCTATCGCAATGCGCCCTACGCCATTGGCACCTATGCGCAGCGTCCGCATGTGGGAGATGACGGGCGTCCGTCGACCGGATGGCATGCCGAGTTTGGCGATATCGACAACGACGGGCGGGCGGATCTTTTTATCGCGAAAGGCAATGTGGACCAGATGCCGGGTATGGCGATGGAGGACCCGAACAATCTGCTGCATCAACAGCCTGACGGGCGCTTCAAGGAAACCGCAGCGACGGCAGGTGTCGCGACGACAGCGCGCTCGCGCGGGGCGGCACTGGCGGATTTCGATGGCGACGGTCGGCTTGATCTTTTGGTCTCCAACCGCCGTGCGCCGTTGGAGATTTACCGGAATATCACACCCGGGACAGAAAACTGGTTGCGGATTGCGCTATTCCAGCAGGGGCCTAACCGCAATGCGATCGGCGCGCGTATAAGTGTCGAGACGCCTGCCGGAAAACAAACCGCACAGACCTATGTCGGCGGTGGTCATGCCGGCGGTCAGGCGTTGCCGTTGCATTTCGGGTTGGGTGCAGCGGCTCGCGCGCGCGTGACGGTGGTCTGGCCGGATGGCGCAACCCAGACCGAGACACTCGATGCTGGGGGTACGCATGTCATTGCGAAATCCCCTTGACCTGCCCTTCGACGCCCGCGACCGGCAAGCCGCTTGGCACCGCGTCAGGTATGCCCAAACGGCCCCGCTTTGCGACAGGATCGGTCAGGCTTGCCAGAAAGGCGGTGATCTGGCGGACTTCTTCGCCATCCAGCGCAATGGGCGTGCGGACCACTGCCGCCGCGATTGCCGCTGTCTCCGCCGGGTTGTGCATCACTACAAAATCCTGGGCGGCTTCGAACGCAGGCAGGGCGACGCGATCTGCCTCGAACCGTGCCAGTCCCGCGACGGGGTCGGCATGATCCGCCACGAACCTAGCAAGGTCCGGTTCTGCGCCCGCGTGGCCATAGGGCGCGGTCAGGACCACATTGCGCAGCGACGGTGTCCGAAAGGCAAACCGGTCCTCCGCGCGGCCGGTGACGCGAAAGCGGCCTTCATCGCGGTAGTGGCTTTCGAACGTTTCGGCCTTGCCCGGACCAATCTGTGCTGCACCCATCGCGTGAAAGCGGTGGTCGGTCAGGAACGGTCCCGCATGACATCCCGAACATCCTGCGCGCCCGTAAAACAGCGCCAGCCCGCGCGCGGCATCGCCCTGCAACGCGCGTTCCTCGCGCAGCATCGCGTCGAACGGCGCTGTGTCAGAACGCCATTCAAACGCCATGAAAGCGGCAATCGCGTCCGAGATATCGGTAAACTCTATCGCGCCGCGGTCAGGATAGACGTTGCTGAACATGGCGGCATAGGCGGGGAACGTGGCCACCCGCCGGGCAATAAGATCCCAGGCACCATCCGGACCGGTGATCAGCCCCTGCCGCACGGCACGGCCAATTTCATTCTCGCGGTGGCTGCCTGCCATCTCGTCACGGTTGAGCACGGGAAACATGGTCTGCGCCGACAGGATCGAAGCGAAACCTTGGGCCATATCCGCACCCAGCGGCGTGCGGACGCGGTCCGCGAGCTGCTCCAGCCTACCGTCATGAAACAGGACGTTGAATTCCCGCGCCCCAAGGTTGAAGAGGGCGGGCGCATTGCGAGGGATACGCTTTTCCGGCATCTGCGCCGGGTTGACATGACGATCAGGACCCAGACCGATACCGCCTTCGCCAATCGCCAGGGCGATGCCGTCTGCGGTGCCATGGTCGGGGTGGTGACAGGTGGCGCAGGCGATATTGAGGTTCCCCGAGAGGATGGGGTCATAGAACAGCAACTGCCCCAGCTCTGCCTCGGCGCGCGATACCGGCAGGTAATCCTCGTCGGTTATCGGCGGCGGCAACTCCTGTGCCGAGACGGCTCCGGTCAGCAGCCAGATCAATCCGAAGAACGCGCGCATCGAATTCCTTTCCCTCTTCATCCCGAAACCTACCAAAGACCTGACACGGCTGCAAAGGACGACGTGATATGACCCTGCTGATCGCCGACGTTGGAGGGACGAATACCCGCGTGGCCCTGGCCCCGCATGGCACGCCGATTGCGCTGCGCCGGTTTGCGAATAACGACTATGACGGGATCGAAGCGGTGCTGCGCGACTACATCGGTGGGACGAACACGCCGATCAGCGCCTGCGCCATTGCCATTGCGGGACCGGTCGACGGAACCGCCGGGCGGCTGACCAACCGCGACTGGCACATCGACGCAAAGGCTGTGGGTCAGATTCTGCGCTGCAATCGGGTGACGCTGCTTAATGACCTGACTGCGCTTGGCTTTGCGCTGGCCCGGTTACCGGCGGCGGCCTGCGCGCCGGTGCATGAACCTGCGACGGACATTTCGCACAACAGGCAATCCCTGGTCATCGGTATCGGAACGGGGTTCAATCTATGCCCGGTCATCACGGCCCCCGCCCGCCCGCCGGCCTGTTTCGTGGTCGAAGCGGGCCACACGTCCCTGCCCTGCTCCGTCGCGAAAGCGTTACCGGAACCCGACGCGTTTCCCACGACCGAAGATCTGTTTTCAGGCGCGGGGCTGGCGGCGCTTCACCGGCTGCAACATCCCGGTTCCCGCATGAACGGCGAACAGATCGTCAAGGCGCATCGCAGCGGAACCGATGCGCTAGCAAGTGAAACGCTGTTGCTTTTCACGGGACTTCTGAGCCGGTTGTGTACGGAACTTGCGCTGCAATATATGCCGCTTGCCGGGATTTTCTTTGCAGGCGGCGTCGCGCGCGGGGTGTTGTCTGCGGACATGCACCCGGTGCTGATCCGGGATCACGCGTCGCACCGGAAACTAGGCAGTCAGTTATCGCGGATCCCGATGTCCATCATCGAGGATGATGCCGCCGCGCTTTATGGCTGCATCGCGGCCGCAGAACGCTAAACGGCGCGCCGGATCAGGGCGCGCCGTTTATTTTTACGTCCGTTAGGATCAGACCAGATCGTAACGGTCCAGCTCCATCACTTTGGTCCAGGCCTGTGCGAATCGCCGCACAAACACCTCGCCTGCGTCGGACTGAGCATAAGCCTCGGCCAGGGCACGAAGCTGGGAGTTGGCACCAAATGCCAGATCGACTCGCGTACCAGTGCGCACGGTCTCGTTATCCGCGTCCTTGGCGATGTAGACGCCCTTTTCATCCGATTCTTCCCACAACACTTCGGTATCCAGAACCGTGGTGAAGAAGTCATTGCTCAGCGTTCCGACACGATCCGTGAAAACACCATGCTTGGTGTCGCCATAGTTCGCGCCAAGAACCCGAAGACCGCCGACCAGCACGGCCATTTCCGGCGCGCTGAGCGTCATCAGATGTGCCTTGTCCACCAACAGCTCTTCTGCGGAAACGGCAAAGTCACGCTTGAGGTAGTTGCGGAAACCGTCGGCCATCGGCTCCAGCACGGCCATGCCTTCCACATCAGTCTGTTCTTGCGTGGCGTCCACACGACCGGGGGTGAAGCCAACCTCGACCTGCACGCCCCCGTCATGCGCCGCTTTTTCGACAGCGGCGGTACCGGCCAGCACGATCATGTCCGCCATTGAGATGGCCTTGCCCGATGTTTGCGCGCTGTTGAACTCAGAGCGGATCGTTTCAAGCCTTTCGAGAGCCTCTGCCAACCGCGCCGGCTGATTGACCTCCCAGTTTTTCTGCGGCTCAAGTCGGATCCGTGCGCCATTTGCGCCACCGCGATGATCGGACCCGCGGTACGTCGCCGCCGATGCCCAAGCGGTCGAAACCAGCTGCGGGATCGAAAGACCCGAGGCCAGAACCTTTTCCTTGAGCGTCTGGATGTCGCTTGCGTCGATCAGATCGTGATCGCGCGCAGGCAGCGGATCCTGCCACAGCAAATCCTCCTGCGGGACTTCTTCGCCCAGATAGCGGACTTTCGGCCCCATATCGCGATGGATCAGCTTGAACCACGCCCGGGCATAGGCGTCCTTGAACGCTTCATGATCCTCGTGGAAGTGGCGAGAGATCTTCTCGTAGATGGGATCTTCTCGCAGCGCGAGATCTGCCGTTGTCATCATCGGCGCGTGGCGAATGTTCGGGTCATGTGCATCCGGCACGGTGCCTTCACCGCTGATCGCCTTCCACTGGTTTGCGCCTGCTGGGCTCTTGGTCAGTTCCCATTCATAGCCGAAAAGCGTCTCGAAATAGGATTTGTCCCAGGTTGTCGGCGTCGCCGTCCAGGCACCTTCAATGCCGCTGGTCGTCGTATGGAGCGCCTTGCCGGATTCAAAACCGTTTTTCCAGCCAAGCCCCATCTGCTCGATTGGCGAACCTTCCGGCTCTGCCTCGACCAATGCCGCATCTCCGGCACCGTGAGCCTTGCCGAACGTGTGACCGCCAGCAACAAGCGCGACGGTTTCCGCATCGTCCATCCCCATCCGCGCAAAGGTTTCACGGATATCATGTGCCGACAGTTTCGGGTCGGGATTACCGTCTGGACCTTCTGGGTTGACATAGATCAGGCCCATTTGCACGGCGGCCAGCGGGTTCTCCAACTCGCGTTCGCCATGATAGCGGCTGTTGTCCTTGTCGCTGGTCGCCAGCCACTCGGTCTCGCCGCCCCAATAGACGTCTTCCTCGGGCTCCCAGGTGTCTTCGCGGCCGCCGCCAAATCCGAAGGTCTCGAAACCCATGGATTCCATCGCAACGTTGCCGGCCAGAACCATCAGGTCAGACCAGGAAATCTGGTTGCCGTATTTCTGCTTGATCGGCCAAAGCAGGCGCCGCGCCTTGTCGAGGTTGCCGTTGTCCGGCCAGGAATTCAGCGGCGCGAACCGCTGCTGGCCGCCACCTGCACCGCCGCGCCCGTCACCGGTGCGATATGTTCCTGCGCTGTGCCACGCCATCCGGATAAACAGCGGGCCATAGTGGCCGTAATCTGCCGGCCACCATTCCTTGCTGTCCGTCATCAGCGCGGTCAGATCTTTCTTGAGCGCCTTGAGGTCAAGCTTCTTGAACTCTTCGGCGTAGTTTACGGTATTACCGAACGGGTCCGTGCGCGGCTGATTCTGGTTGAGGATCCTGAGGTTCAGTTGATTTGGCCACCAGTCGCGGTTGCCCCGCACCCTGTTGGTCGCATGAATGCTTGCGCCGTGCATGACGGGGCACTTGCCGATGTCATTTCCGTCCATTGTATTCTCCAAAACTGCATTGATTGAAACCTCTTTACCAGAAGCGGGTGATATGTAAAACTCGTATTTTCTTATCAAAGTGATAACTTATAGTTATGGCTGATTTTACGCTCAAACAACTTCGCTATTTTGAGGCGCTGGCGAAATGGGAGCACTTCGGGCGTGCGGCGGCAGCTTGTGCGATTTCGCAACCGGCGCTTTCCGTGCAAATCAAGGAGTTGGAGCAGACGCTGGGGACTGTCTTGTTTGACCGGTCAGCGCGGCAGGTGCGCCTGACCGCGTTCGGAGAGAAATTTGCGGAGCGTTGCCGTAACATTCTTCAATCGATTGATGATATTACCGATCTGGCGCGCGCGGCGCAAAGCGGTCTGGTGGGGCGTTTGCGGTTGGGAATCATTCCGACAGTCGCGCCCTATCTGTTGCCTTCTATCATCGGCAATCTGGCACAGTCCCATACTGATATCGAGCTGCATATCCGCGAGACCCTTACCGATACGCTGATCGCCGACCTGATCGAGGGACGGCTGGATGCAGCTGTGGTAGCCTTGCCAATATCGGAACGTTCCCTGACCGAGATTCCTCTTTTCGAAGAAAACTTCGTGCTGGTTCGTGCCAGATCGGACGCGGGCAAACCTGTTCCAAACAAGCAAACCCTTCGCGAAATGCGTTTGCTGCTGCTGGAGGAAGGGCATTGTTTTCGTGATCAGGCACTTTCCTTCTGCGGGCTGCGAAGCCCGTTGCCGCATGAAGGTATGGACGGAAGTTCCCTTTCGACGCTGGTGCAGATGGTCAGTGCCGGCATCGGCGTGACACTGATCCCCGAAATGGCAGTTCCGGTAGAAACCAAATCGGCCGATGTTTGCATCGACCGATTTGCACCTCCTCAACCCTCGCGCCGGATCGGAATGGTCTGGCGCAAGAGTAATCCGCTGGGCGATCAACTGCTACAGATCGCGGAGGTGGTGCGGACATCCGCCGCAGGTCTATACGGTCGACACCAAGGGGACGTCTGCCCCAATCCATAGCCTTTGCACGATCCATGAATGCAGTGGCCCCTGCTATGCCGCGTCAATAACCTCGGACACGTCCTGATTTGAAACCTCTGACCGATTCAGCTTGAATCCACCTACAACCCTCGTGAGCGTCAACGCTTCGTGCGACAGCGCCTGATTGGCAGCGGTGGTCTCCTCGAACATCGCGGCGTTCTGTTGGGTAACACGGTCCAATTCTGTGACCGACGCGTTGATCTCTGCGATTCCTGCGGATTGTTCGCTGGCGGAGGCGGCGATATCAGACATATGATGTGATACGTCCGTGACGCCTTTCAGTATAGTGTTGAGCGCGGCACTCGCCCTGTCGATCAACGAAACTCCCTTCCCGACCTGTTCTGTCGCGCCAGAGATCAAGCCATTGATTTCATTAGCGGAGTCCGAACACCGCTGCGCAAGTGTCCGCACCTCCGACGCAACCACAGCAAAACCGCGACCGGCTTCCCCTGCGCGCGCCGCTTCAACACCGGCGTTCAGGGCCAGAAGGTTGGTCTGGAACGCGATCGCGTCGATGACCTCAACGACTTTGGAGATTTTGGACGAGCTTTGCTCAATCTCCCCCATGGCGGCGACAGCCTCGCGCATCACGAGATCGGAGGCTTCGGTATCCGCCTTGACGGTCGCCACGGTGCCTTTGGCAGCAGCTGCATTCTGAGCCGCGTTTTGGATGCTCGCCGACAACTCGTTCATCGCCGCTGCGGTTTCTTCCAGCGTCGCCGCAGATTTCTCGGTACGCGACGACAGGTCTAGAGATGCGGTTTCGATGTCTGATGTGCTTTCCTGAATTGTTGCTGCACTTTGCAAGATCTGTCCGACCAATCCCGACAGATTTTCGATAGCGGCGTTGTAGTCATGGCGCAGCGCTTCGTAATCCTGCGGAAAGTGAACCTGAATCACATGCGTTAGATCGCCCGTCGATAGCCTGCGCAGGCTCTCTGCAAGTTCCGAGACCACCAGTGCCTGCTCATCTGCACGGGCCTTGCGTTCCGCGTCTGCGATACGCTGCAACTCGGCTTCGCGGGCGGTTTTCTCTTCCTCGAGCTCACGCAATTCCCGGGCGCGCGTTTCTTCGAGTTTGCGGTTTTCTTCCTCGGCCTGATGGCGCTGACGCTCTGCTTCGCGCTCTGCTTCAAAAGCCGCCGCTTCACGCTTTCGTTCTTCATCCTGCAACGCGATCCGCTCGATCGCGCCGCTACGAAATACATAAAGTGCTGCGGACATGCGTCCGATTTCGCCTGTGTCGATCTTCAAACCTTCGATTTCTGAAAGGTCGCCCGCCGCAAGACGCTCTGTCGTATCGGTCACGCGCTTGAGCGGACGGACGATCATCACCCAGATAAGAAATGGCGCGAGCGCGACGATAAGGCCGCAGATCACTGCTATGTTTTGCATGTTCTTTTTCGCCCGCTCGACCTCGCCATCAAGGCTTGCTGCTGTTGCGCTGATTTCGGTCTGGGTTTGCGTGGCGACATCATTTACCGCGCGGGCAATGGCGTTGACGGTATCCGCAGCTGTCCGAGCAGCTTCGGTGGCATTGCTCCGAGCTTTGAAAGCTGCTCGCAGAGTCGGGCCAATTCCGCTGGTGTTGTCTGCAATTTTCAGCATTTCGGTTAGCTTTGCCGCGAATTCGACCCCGCTGCCGGTAAAGCCGTCCTCAATTTCCTTCCGCAAACTCAAGAGGTCTTGTGATCTGGCTGCCAGTTCCACCTCGTTCGAGGAAAGGGCAAGCTGTAGGGCTGATCCGAAAAATGACTTGATCGCAAGGGACAATGCAGCCTTTTCGCGGATCTCGGCGACCTGAACGTCCAGCAGTTCGCGAACGGTTCCTTTGGTCGCGCTTTTGGCGTCATCGCTTTTGATAACCAATTCGAAATAGATGTCGTCCAGGGCAGATGACAGTTCGGCATCAACGGATTGGCGGATGGAGAGGATATCGTTTGGTGCCAGGGCCAATGCCCCCCGCTTGCGAACGGCCGCGAGATCAGAGCGTGCTTGTGTGACCGTTTCAGCAAGCTCCACCTTTGAGGGAGCGTTGGAAATCACCTGCAGCAGCTCGCCCAACCGGTTGTCTGACCCTGTCATTATATCAGTTAAAATACTACGCATGGCGGGGTCATTGGATTGAGACAAGCTTAGTGCGAGACCAGTCATCAGGTTGATTTCGGCGCGAATTTCAAGCGCGGCCTGATAAAGCGCGAAGTCTTGTTCGATCAATTGGCCAAGTGTGCTGTTAATCGTGGCAATCGTCGCATCGCCGCCAGCAACCAGACTGATGTAGGCCGCTTCTGATGCTGTGCTCAGGCTGCTGTTGACCTCGGATGCAAGTGCAAGCGTAACCTTTACGGACGCTGCTACATCATCAATGCGGTCAAATTCCGAGATCCGGGAGGACGCGAGTTCGTTGAGAGAAGCCTGAACCTGTTCAATCAGAATGCCGAGTTCCGCGCTTTGCTCAGGAAGAAAGGCGGATGCCCCCGCGATAAGTGCCGTAATCGGCTGGTCCATTTCCGCTACTGTGGATTTGACCGAAGTCACGTCGGGCGCGATCAGCATTTCAGTCAGGATGCCACGCGCATTATCTGCCGCCTTGACCACCTGTGCGCTGTTTTTCAGCGCGGGCATATTATCGTTCGTAAGTGATTGCATCCCGTCCACGATGCTTTGGAAAACCAGCCATGCGACGATAATTGCCGCGGCAGTCATCATTGCGAGTACTCCGAAGATCAAACCGAGGCGCATCATGACGGAGTTGAAGAGGGGGGCGATTTTGGAGCGCATTTTCTAGCCTTCTCGGAGGGGGACATTTATCAACGCGACCTCGGCGCGGCGTTTCCAGCAGCGCGCCGAGATCCGTCTTTGCTCAGCTGCCGCGATGCATTGCTTCAAAGCTGCCGTCAGCGCGGATACGAGTCAGGAAAACGTCATCCGATCCCTGGTTGTCGCCGGGACCGAAGGTCAGGGTGATCCCGCCCAGATCGACCGTCCCGATGGAGTTCAGCGCCGCCATGAACGATTCGCGCGTCAGATCAGCGCCTGCCTTGCGCAGCCCTTCCAATGCGAGACGCCCTGCGACGTAGCCCTCAAGTGTTACGAAACCCGGCTCCGCTTGCGGATCGACTGCCGAAAGGGCGGCTTGGTATTCGGCCACAATCGGCAATGTGCTGTCCCAAGGCTGCGGTACGACTTGACTGATCACAACGCCCTCACCGTCTGTACCAAGTTCTGCCGCGAGCGCCTTGGAGCCAACAAAGGAAATGGTGACAAAGACGGGATCCATATCCATCTTGCCGGATAGGCGAATGAACTCTGCAAGCGGTTTGTAGGCACCGACCATGACAACCGCCTGCGGATTCGCCTTGCGGATCGTAAGCAGCGCCGATTTTACGGCAACCGTGTTGCGTGTATAAGTGCCTTCGGCAACCAGTGAAATGCCTCGTGCCTCCATCGCGTTCTGAACGCCGGCAAGACCAACACGGCCGAAACCATCATCCTGATACAGAATTGCGATGTCGCTGAAGCCCAGATCATCGACCAGGTAGTCGATCCAAGCCTGGGTTTCCGCGTCGTAGCTCGCGCGGACGTTCACCACGTTGGAAAGCGATGGATCGCGCAGGAAACCCGCACCGGTGAAGGGCGCGATAAAGGGCAGGTTTGCCGTTGTCGCGAGGGGCTGCGCCGCTTTCGAGGTGGGTGTTCCCACGGAACCGATGAGACCGATATAATCGTTGCCCGAGACA
>JAGXFI010000132.1 GCA_024637305.1 Sulfitobacter sp. | reverse complement strand
GAAAACAAGCGCCCACGGCAATGAGATCGCAACACCCAGCACGCCGGATGCGGCCCAAACGACGCATCCGATGATCGCAGTGGACGCCACAACACCCAAACTCGCCATCGTGCCGATGGTCAGGGCACGGCTGCGCAGGCTGACCACGTCGACATGCAACGCGCCCGCAAACAACAGAAATGCGAGCATGCCCTCAAGGACGGTTTGTTGGAAATCAACCTGGCGCAGAAGGGCCGCCAGACCTTCATAATTGAACAATCCCGGCATCGCAGCCTCGGCACCGATAACAACCAGCGAGGCACCAAGCCCCATGACAAGCAGACCGATGGTGTGCGGCAAGAACGCCAGCCGGAAATTGACCCAACTGAACGTGGCCGTCAGAACCAGCAGGATTGCAACAAGCTCGAATTGCGACATCGCGTTCACCGCTGCCAACTGTTGGGCAGGACCACGTGCGCGCCGCAGACAACGTCGCCAGTCACAGGGTCAAAGGGACCAACCCCCACATCAGTCGACACCATATTCCAGCATTTTTTCCAAACCTTCCGTCAGAAACTCCCCAACCTCCGGCTGACCCAGCAGGTAGCGGCTCACCAGCCCCTCGTGTTGTTGTCGCGCAAGGGTTTTGGTCTGCTCCCAGGCTTCGGGCTCAGCATCGCCACGACCAATCCAGACCAGCGCGACCAGCGCGTCCTGCTGTTCGTCGTTCATGCTTTCGATCTCTTGGGTGATCTCGTCACGGCTCAGATCGCCGCCGGTTTCCTGCAGGGTCGCGGCCACCTCGTCATCCGAAGCATTGCCGCCAAGGTCAGAGATATCCGTCCCTTCCTTTGCCATCACGGCGTTGAATCGCAACACCAGTTCTTCGATCCGGGCATCGTTAAAGGGCAGCGCAGCCATCAGTATCTCCTGTTCATTAAGCTTTCAGGTTAACACGCGGACCAAGCGCGACACTGATATAGATCATCACGCCCTGCTCGCATTCGCTCCGGCAGCGCTCTCAAAGATCGCGAGCTGGGGCCGCGGGCGATGAACTCAGCCAAGTCGGGGGCATGACAGATGCCGAACCCCAACCATGCTGATCGGTTCTGGGCCTGCTGATCTGTATCAGCGCACGCACTGCACACCTGATTTACAGTTCAAGGGATGAGTGTTGCGCACGAAATTGTCACTCGGCCAAGAGTAGAGGATTTCGTGAAGCAGCAGGCGCACGGGCCAGCCCAAGACCAATGGATCCTGCGTTTCCGTTGGTCAGCGTCGCGCTGTCCGGCGCGAGGGCACGTCGCAACACAAGAGATATACGAAGGATCAAAGAAATGAAGAAAAATGAGAAGCCATCCAAGTCGCCAGCATCCTCCACTGAGACCAACCCTGTCGGAAAGCCGGCTGCGACGAGCCAAGCAAAAGAACAGTCTCCTACGGCCAACGATCTCGGCCAAGGGGTCGACAGGCCCGGCTTTGATCTGGGTGGGTCGTCTGGCGACTCACATGCCGGTACGGCTGGGCGCAACAGCACACCAAGCCTGAACGCGATCATGGAGGAGTCCCGCAGTTCCGTCGCAGCCGTACCCTATCCGGTGGCTTATGCGTTCATGACAATTCTGGCGTTGATAGGGGGGTATTTCTCGATGATCCTGTCCTGACGATCCAGCCCGTCGCCCTCGCCACGCCGGCGCGCGGGTGTTTTCACTCCGTAACATGAGAAAATAGAGGTAATGCCATGACCAACGATAAAACCCCAAAACCCGACGACTCCGACCACGCTCTTGGTGCCAAAGGCACCATATCTCAAGCAGGTCGTTCAGGTGGACGTTTGCCGCGTGACATCGGCACGCAGGATGAACTGAAGCGGGCCAACGAACGCCCCGCCGGCAAAACCCGCGTCAAGAAATCCGACGAAAAAGGCGGGCAGTCGGAGTGACTGCGAAGGCGTAAGGCGGGGATCAATTGGGGCTGCCACCCGCCCGCGGTGTCAGCGATAGACGATCCCGCCGTCGGTGATGATCGCCTGCCCGGTTATGCAATCGGAACCCGGTCCAGTTAGGTACGAAACCAGTGCGGAGACGGCGCGGCATTTCCGGGTGTCACCGAAATCCGTGAACGAACTGACCAAACTGCGGCGCGAAACAGGGTCGCTTTTGCCGCGGCCTCAAGGCAATGGGGGCGGGCATGGCAAGCTGGCCGGGGAGACCGGTTGGATCGAGGCGCGCGTCACCGCCAAGGGCGAGATCGCGCTCGATGAGTTGGTCATCGAACTGGCCGAGACCCACGATATCGACGTTCATCGCGGCACCGTCTGGCGGGTTCTGCGCAGCCTCGGGCTGACGCACAAAAAAGAACTGCAGGCGCTTGAACAGAAGCGCAAGGATGTTGCCAACCTGCGTCACATCTGGATCACGAAACGCCAGCCCTTCGTGGCCAGGCATCTGGAAAGATTGGCCTTCATTGATGAAACCTCGGTAAAAACCAACATGGCCAAGACCACTGGCTGGGCTCCGCGCGGGCTGCGTCTGGTCGATCACGCGCCCTTCGGGCACTGGCGCACACAGACCTTTATTGGTGCTCTGCGTCACGACCGGCCGGACGCCCCTTGGGTGATCGACGGTGCGATGAACGGCGAAATGTTCGATCGCTATGTCGAAACCCAACTTGCCCCAACATTGCGTGCCGGCGACGTCGTTATCCTCGACAACCTTTCAAGCCACAAATGCCCCGGTGCAGCCCAAACACTGCGCGAGATTGGCGCGTGGTTCCTGTTCCTGCCGCCCTACAGCCCCGATCTCAACCCAATTGAAATGGCGTTCTCGAAACTCAAGGCCTTGATCAGAAAGGCCGCGGCCCGAACCTACGATGAGCTCTGGCAGGCGGTAGGCCGGGTCTGCGACCTGTTCTCAGACGAGGAGTGCTACAACTTCTTCAAGGCAGCGGGATATGAGGCCAATTAACCGCAACACGCTAATTTTCACGAAAACTTGGCCCAGAACCTGCCCTGCTTCAAGCCAAGTTACTTTGACAGAGCCCTGTGCGCGCAGGAACCAAGTCGGCCGTCGTCAGTTGTATTGAGGAGGTCAGTTAGAAAACTCTTGGTCTGCCAGTATCGGTGATACTGGGTTGCTGGCCGGGGGTTAGGCGACGTTCCAAGATATTTGGGGAGATTACTCATGTGGAAGACAAAAATGATTTTGGCCAGTGCCGCACTCTCAGCCTTGGTTGCTGCACCGGCGAGCGCCGAAAATGGCGTCACGACATATGATTACCAAGGCAGTTTTGATGATGCCGCCTTTGCAGTTAGGAATGCCATCATCAACGACGGCTTGGTGGTCGATTTCGTCAGCCATGTTGGCGACATGCTCAACCGTACACGCGAGGACGTCGGCGGGGAGAAGCAGTTCGAGGCTGCCGACGTCTTCGTCTTCTGTTCGGCAGTCGTCACGCGCGAGGTCATCGCGGCGGACCCTATGAATATAGGGTACTGCCCCTACGGCATCTTCGTTACTGAACGTCAGGGAGAGGTGAAGATCGGCTATCGCGATTATCCCGATGGTCCGATGCAAAAGGTTGAGGAGTTGCTCTACAGGATTGTGAACGACGCAATTGTACAATAGCCGTCTCGGCAAAATCGGTAACGAAAATTCATGAATAATACTGTTCGCCGCCATTGCCAGTTCGAATACGACCGCATCTGCTTCACCCGTTTTCGGCGGATTTCAGCGGCGAACATCGGACCAAATCTGTTCCACCAGTACCGCACCGTTTCATGGCTGATGTCGATACCGCGCTCGTGCAGCAGGTCCTCGACGTTTCGGAGCGAAAGGGGGAAAGCGAACGTACATCATGACCGCCAGGCGAATGATCTCAGGGCTGCTGCGAAAGTACTTGAAGAGGCCGCGTTTTGTCATGGATAGACGCTACGAAACTGCCCTACCCGGCTCAAGCCAGTTTCTTCTGACAAAGCCCTGGCAGAATCTCGCGAGCGGGCGACCGCTATGTTCGGTCAACACTTTATTCTGCCGCAAACGCGATGTTGATGCGAACGATGGCGGCGTCACAATTGAAGTCATGGGGCATGCGTTTGATGCGTACAAAGGGACGGCGGCGCGCTGTTGTTGCTGTCGCGCGCAAGCTGGCGGTCCTGCTGCATCGCATGTGGATTGAAAGTACGGAATTTCGTTTGGAAGGGGTGGAGGGTATCAAATGATTTAAGCCGACCCAAAACCTTACCAAACGGGATCGTCCTTTCCGGACGAGGTCTGTGGATGAAGCCGAACATGGCTGCTGGGCACCGAGAAGCGCGAGACGAAGCAAGGCTCTGCACAACCAATCCGACACATGCATGCAGCGGTGCTGCATAGGCACCAACCATACTGCGAAGAAAAGCGTGACCCGGATAAGTACGATGCCAAATCAATCAAAGAAAAAGAGCTTGACCGATAGACCCAATTA
Organism: Sulfitobacter sp.; assembly: GCA_024637305.1. Taxonomy (GTDB): domain Bacteria; phylum Pseudomonadota; class Alphaproteobacteria; order Rhodobacterales; family Rhodobacteraceae; genus Sulfitobacter. The sequence goes on along the minus strand of JAGXFI010000132.1, from coordinate 7,190 downwards.
GAGAAGCGATCTTTCGCTTTGTCGCGGTGAATGGCTGCTTTCTGGAAATGAAAACCTGCCGGGTCACAAACATGACATTCAAAGACGGTGGTTCTTTCCATGTGCCAAAAAATTGCGGGTTTTGGCAAATGGAACGTAACAGCAGTTCAAAAGTTGTATGTGAGCAGAGAAGGCCACATCTGTGGTGGGTACTGAACGCCAATTGGTCAGACCTGTATATGTAAAGGTTCTGAAATGTCAGTATTTCTTCATGGTCTATCGGCCGCGTTACCCCCTCATTGTCTGTCGCAAACTGAAGTCCGCGAACGCGCGTCCATTATCTTTGGCACCAAATATCCCCAGTTTGACCGGCTTGCGAAAACCTTTGATACTGCGGGCATCGACAAGCGCTATTCTGTGGTGCCCATCGATTGGTTCTCGGAAGATCACGGTTGGGCCGACCGGAACGCTGCATTCATGACAGGTGCGAAGGCAATGTTCATTGATGCTGCCGGACGCGCCCTTGATGACGCTGGATGGACGGGAAGCGATATCGATTGCGTCGTCACCGTCTGCTCCACGGGCATCGCAACACCTTCATTGGAAGCACAGGCGTTTTCGGAAATGGGCTTTCGCGATGACATTATGCGCGTCCCCGTGTTTGGCCTTGGCTGTGCGGGCGGCGTGTCAGGATTGTCCACAGCTCAAGCAATTGCAGCAGGTCGACCGGGTGCAAAAGTGTTGCTTGTTGTTGTTGAGACCTGTTCGCTTTCGTTCCGTGCAGATCGCCTGCAAAAGGCGGATATCATCGCGACGGTCCTCTTTGGCGACGGGTCTGCCGCCGCGTGCATCAGCACGACGCCCCCAACCAATGGCAAAGTTGTGTCGTTTGGCCAAGGCCATCAGACCATGTGGACCGACACGCTTGATATCATGGGGTGGGACGTGGACGAGACCGGTTTCGGTGTCGTCTTTGACCGCTCGATACCCAGTTTTATCACTCAAAATTTTGCCGCCGCGACGGAGGATGCCTTGAAGGCCGCAAATCTTAACCACGATCAGATTGACCGCTATGTCTGTCATCCGGGCGGGGCAAAGGTTGTTGATGCCATCGAAGGCGCATTGCATTTGGATCAAGGATCGCTGGATGCCGAACGTGACACCTTGCGCGCTGCGGGAAACATGTCGGCGCCCACGGTGATGTTTGTCATGAAAGCCGTGATTGATGCGGGCAAAACAGGACAGATGATGTCTTGCGCCTTGGGACCGGGATTTACCGCGTCATTCCTGCCCTTCCACGTCAGCGCAGAAGCAGCTTGATGGGAATCGCGACAGTCCTGTTCCTTTGTTTCATCATCCTCCAGCGGTTGAGCGAGTTGGTGATCGCAAAGCGCAATACAGCGAAACTGTTGGCGAAGGGTGCATATGAAGTCGGGGCAGCGCATTATCCGGTTATGGTTGCGATGCACAGCGCCTGGATCGCCTGTCTGGTCATCTTTGGATATGACGAATTGGTGTCGTTTGGCTGGCTTGCCATGTTCGCTGTTCTCCAAGTTCTGCGTGTTTGGATACTGGGAAGCCTGGGTAGTCGCTGGACGACCCGCATTATCATCCTTGAAGAGCCGCTGGTTGTACGCGGCCCGTTCAAATACGTCTCGCACCCGAATTACATGTTGGTCGTTGCAGAAATTATCGTGGCCCCGATGGTGCTGGGACTTGGCTGGGTCGCACTGGTGTTCACCGTGCTGAACGCTGCGATGCTGTGGGTCCGTATCGGGGTAGAACGCAATGCGATTGCTCCGCTGCGGGTGGCATAATCTTGTTTGGTGGAATCGGATTTGGCGCGGAACGCATCGGGCTGGTCGCGCTTAAGTTTCCCGGGGTCGCAGCGCTTTTTCTGTTTGCTTTGCTGATAATGATCGGCGTCAGCCTGCCCCGGGTCACTTTTGACGATGACATCCACCGCGTTTTTCTCTCCGAAAGCCCGCTTTCCGAAGCGCAGCGGGCGTATGAGCAAGCGCAATCGCCGCCCCTGAGCATTGTCCTCATCCATGTCGCCTCGTCAGTCCCCATGACCGCGCAGGACATGACCGCGCTGCGTGATCTGTCGTTGGATATGGGGTTTGTGGACGGAGTGCGCGCAGTTGCCTCGCCCTTCGTGCTGCGCTGGCCGCCCGACGCGGATGCGCCCTCTGGCAGACCCTTGTTTGGAACGGTCATCACGGATGATTTTTCCGACACCTTGTCGCGCTTTGAAAAATTGGAAACCGGCCTTCCGACATTTGTGAACCAGAACCGCTCGGCGATGCTGCTGAGCGTGTCTGTCGATACGGATCAGAGGTCGGTCGCCGATACCGTCGTCGGCATTTCGGCTGAGTTGGACCGCGCTTTGCCTGCCACTTTGTCTGCGAAGATAACGGGTGAAGACGTGATCAGCGCGGAGATTGTCTCTGGGCTGAAAGACGACCTGATTGCGCTCAACATCTGGGGTGCATTGATCATCACACTGGCCGCATATCTGCTGCTGCGCGATCTGCGCATGGCGCTTTTGGCGGTGGTACCCGCGATCCTTGGCGCGGCCGTTGTCCTCGCACTTTCGGTTTGGATGGGCTATCCCACCACGGTCCTCAGCAATGTTATCCCGATCCTGTTGCTGGTTCTTGGCGTTGCGGACGGTGTACATCTGACGAGGCATCTCAAAGACAACGGTACAGTGCGTGATGCAGTGGAAAACGTCGGACCGGCATGTGCATTGACCGCACTGACAACCGCCGTGGCGTTTGCAAGCATCGCACTGACCGGCAATGCACAGTTGTTTGAATTTGCCGTGTTGGGTGCGGTCGGAACGATGCTGTCTTTTGCTACCGTGATGATAACTTTTGTATTGCTGGGACGGGTCGTTCGCCTGACTGGCAAACCGATCCCAAGGTTCAGCCTGTCCCTGGCGGAGTGCTTGGCGGCCGCAGGTAGGATGCGGCCCCGCATGACAATTATCGCGTGCCTTGCATTGCTGGGGTCTTCCGCATGGGGCTTCAGCCAAACCAAAGCGTGGTTTCCGCTTTACCAGAACCTGCCGGATAGCAGTGCCATGCTGGCAACCAATGATGCGATATCTGACGACTTTGGCGGCGTTTTCCAGATGATCGTAGAGACGGACGGCAACTGGGAGCAGACCCAAAGACTGGCGGAACGGCTAGAGATTCTGAGCAGGTCACATACCGTGCTTTCAGAGGTGAACTTTGCGCGTTGGCTGGGCCATCCCGATGTCAGGCCTTCACAAGCGGAACTGGAAATTTTGCCGCAGACCCTGGTTTCGCAATTGCGGGCCGGTGAAGGCACATCGCGGATATTTGTCTCGGTTCCCGAGCCGATGCGAAGTAAAAATGCATTGACGCAGTTTGAAACGCTTTATGATACGGCTGTCGACGGTGGTGCTGATCGCGTTATCGGGCTGCCCACCGTCATGTCGAAGGAAGCGATCAACCTGATCGAGAAATTGTCGCTTGGCTTGGTCGTCGCCGCACTTGGTGCCACGTTTCTGGTCGCGCTGGCGTTCCGCTCCTTCCGGCTTGTTCCTGTGCTGTTCATTCCCAACATCTTGCCCCTGATGCTGACGGGCGCATCCCTGCATATCTGGGCGCGCGGCGAACTCAGTCCGACAGCCGTCCTTGCCCTGACGATCGCTTTCGGCATCGCCATCGATGACACGGTTCATTTTCTCAGCCGGTATTCCGCGGCAAGGGCGACCGGCAGCAGTACGCACCAGGCCGTCATCAGTGCGGTTCATTCGGCGGGTGAGGTAATGGTGCTGACTACACTTTTGCTGACATTCGGGCTCTGCGTGACGTTATTCAGCGACTTCACCCCGATCCGATTGTTCGGCGGCATGATGATCGTCACACTTTGGGCTGCACTTTTGATTGATCTGATTCTGCTTCCCGCCCTGCTCACTTGGAAAGGACCCAAACATGTTTCCGGTTAAAGCTGCGATGTTCATTTTTCTGACTGCGGTCTCAGCTGCTGCCGAACCACTTGCTGAAATGGATGGCACATGGCGCGGGTCCGGTTGGGCCAGAGAAACGCCGCAAGGCCCTCAGGAAACCGTGCGGTGCCAAATCCGCAACGCATACGACGACGCAAGCACAACGCTGACACTGTCTGGCCAATGCGTTGTTCCAGGGCGTCTTCTGACCATATCGGGCAAATTGATTGGTTCTGACGGCTCTGAGCGGATCACCGGGCGCTGGTTCAAACCCGACGGCATCGGCAGCGTCCGGATCGTGGGTATCCAGCGCGGCGGGATTGTCGCCTTCAACTTTAACGCACCCGATCCCGCAACCGGTCGCGACCTTGCGCAGAACGTCGAATGGCGGGTTTCAGATGGCGCACTGCGCTTGCGTTCTACGGATCGCGCTAACCCAGACATCGTGATGTCTGACATTTCGTTCAGTCAATAGAGGCAAAAATAGTGTTTGATCTGATCACATCATGGTTGAGCGCACTGGGTGGATGGGGCGTTGCCTTGCTGATGCTCCTGGAGAAGTTTTTCCACCCATTCCCTCAGAGCTTGTCATGCCATTTGCGGGGTATCTTGCCGCAGAAGGCTCGCTGAACTTTGTCGTTTTGATCATTGCCAGAACGGCTGGTTCCGCCGCAGGTGCGTATCTTTGGTATTTGGTTGGTGCGCGCATGAGTGAAGAACGCTTGCGTCGCCTGATCGAAAGGAACAGAAAATGGCTGACGCTCACCACTGCCGATCTTGATCGCGCCTTGCTCTGGTTCCGGCGACACGATGGCGCAGCAGTGTTCTTTGGACGCATGATCCCCGGGGTCCGAACGTTCATATCCCGCAGGGCTGACAGGCATGTCACAATGGCTGTTCATTTCTTACACGACTGTCGGTAGCTTGATATGGGCCACAGCTCTGGCCGCCGCAGGTTATACTCTCAAAGCACAATTTGACCGTGTGGAGACGTGGCTGAACCCGGTTACCAACGCACTGCTCTTGATCCTCGTCGCCGTCTATTTTTGGAGATTGCTCAGACCTTCACCCGCCAGTTGATGTGGCAGTTCGCACCATTTTCCCAAACGACCTCACCCAAATTGCACTCAGTCGTGCCAAATTAGAAAGAACCAGACATGAAATATCGCATACTTTTCGCTTTCGCTCCACTGGTGTTGGCTGTTGCCTGCGCCACGACAGGTCCGGCCGTAACCGGGGGCGCTGAAACCGGTACTGACGTAGTGATCGACATGCAACCGATCCTTCGCTTTGCGCCGACACCTCAGACCATTTCCTTAGGCGACACCGTTGAGTTTCGCAATGTGTCGGCATTTGTGCATTCCGTATCGACCCGCCCTGCGACACCCGAAGAATCGGCGTCAACCGAGTTGCCTGCTGGTGTAGAAAGCTTTGATTCAGGCGATATTCCGGCAGGCGGAATCTATCGGCATACGTTCACCGTGACGGGAACATACAAATACTTCTGCGACCCTCATCACGGGGCTGGCATGGTTGGAACAATAATTGTGACTGAAAGCTAACGACTTGATACTGCCACGCGCGCAAGCAATTTTCAGGGTGCTGTCAGACAGATTCTAACCCGTCTCGTCAAGGGCGGTAAGCTTGCGCTTTATGCCGAGCAGAGACCGCGCCACTCAGCAAGAGCGGCGGCGCGGTTGAGTTGAAATTGTCGCGTGAGTATAGGTGGCGCTCTTGGTTGAAATGGTTGCAGACGGAGGCATGAACGACGGCGAATTTCTGCAAACTTCGCATACTGCGAAACCGTTGCATGGCGCGCTCTCGTCGTCGAAACGCTATGCTCTACGGGCCCCAACAAGCCCTCGCCTGCACCCGCATCACGGCATAGTGGCTCATCATCTCAACGACAGCTGATCTGTCCAGCAACAGCGCCACTTCCTCGGCCGCCTGCGCCTGAACCTCCCTGCTGTACTCCACGACCGGCGGACATGTCGCCAACCCGCCTGCTTCAAAACCCTCCGTCGCGCAGCCGGTCAACCAGCTCGTCACGATCATGAGGACGACGAGCCGCCGCTTCAAGCATCTGGCGTTGGATTTCATTGGCCTTCTCCGTGGTTTCAAGGCGTTCGGCGAGGCGTCCCGCTCGCTCGCCGGACCTCCGAAGCGAAAGCAGGAACAGGACGATCGTGATGGCGATCGCAGCGTAGCGTAGCGCGGCCCTCGCCCATGCGGTGGCGGCGATCCCACCAACAATGCTGGCAATCATCGGCGCCCCCGCTTCCAATCATCCACCCGCGCGTAGATCGTGACGCCGACGCCGCCAAGCGCGACGGCGATGAACACCCACCGCAGCGTATCGAGATACGGCATTAGCGGCAGGATCGCGGTCTGCGTCTCGGCAAGTACGCTCTGCGCGACCTCGACGCCTGCAGCACCGAGCGTCGCGACACCGGCCGCCCCGCCACCTTTCATGGTGCGGCTGTCGGCCAGCACTTCGCGCGCGGGCGGCGTCTCTGCCGCGAAGGCCGTCACCCGCACCGGGAACCGCTCGCCCCACTGACGTGCCGGACCGAGATCCACATGCATGAACCCCGAGCGCGGATAGAAGCCGAACCCCAGGAGCCCGACCTCGCGCGCCGCCGCTTCGAACGCTACCGGATCATGATTGCTCATGGCGATATCGAAGGCCGCTCCCTCCAGGTGTTTCGACCGCTTCGCCCCACCCACCGCGCGGTTGTGCTCGGGGCTGCGATAGGCAGAGCGCACGATCAGCGGCTTGCCGAGCCGGTCGCGCAGCGCCTGCAGCTTGTCGAGTGCTTCCGGGTTCAGCTTTAGCTTTCCGGTCCCGCGGCAGGCGATCTCGGCGGGCGAGAAGTTCGGCCAGCGCCAGGCATTTGCTGACATTTCTTTATAATGCGCATTGAATTGAGTGGACTCAAGCATCACAGCCTCCTTGAGATTGAAGAACACTTCCGGCACGCCGGAAACGGATGGATTGCGGGATGGGGAAACATGTCTGGTAGATCTGGTGGCACCCGCCGCAGGGCGCAGTCGCTACTTGCGCTTGCCAAGCCAGGCGCAGAGCAACGCGCCGGCCCCGCGCGGGCCGAGATAGGCCAGCATTGCCACGAGCCCGGTGCTGACGGGCTGGGACAGCCCGAGCTGGCTGGCGGCGGCCTCGCCGATGATCGCCATGCCGATGACCACGGGGATTTCCCAGAGCAACTCG
>JAGXFI010000131.1 GCA_024637305.1 Sulfitobacter sp. | reverse complement strand
CGCGGCGCGCCGGACGAATTGCCCCGCGCAATGGGCATCATCGCGGCCGAAGGGCGCGGCGCGGTGTTGTTGTTCCGCGAACCGCACCCGAGGTTGCGTCTGGACGATGACGATGACGAGGCCCCGCGCACGGTCAAGCGGACCGGTCTGGGCGCGCAAATACTGGCGAGCCTAGGCGTGCATGAAATGGTCCTGCTGACCGACAATCCGGAAACGAAGTATTTGGGGCTTGATGCCTACGCGCTCACCATCGTGGGTACGCGTCCGATCACGAAGGAATAGAAGATGGCCGGAACCGAGAAGCACACGATCCTGCCGCGCCCCACATTCGATCGCCCCGTAAAGGTGCTGATCGTGGTGTCGCCGTATTACAGCGATATCGCGGAGGGTCTCTTGGCAGGTGCAAAGGCAGAGCTTGAGGCCGCAGGGGCAACATGGGACGTCGTGGAAATGCCCGGCGCGCTGGAGATCCCCACAGCGATCGGCATCAGTGACCGGCGCAGCAATTTTGACGGCTACGTCGCACTTGGCTGCGTCATCCGCGGCGAGACGACGCATTATGAAACCGTGTGCAACGACAGTACGCGCGCGCTTCAGTTGATGGGCCTTCAGGGTCTGTGCATCGGTAATGGCATCCTGACGGTGGAAAACCGCGAACAGGCCGAGGTTCGTGCGGATCCCGAAGGCCAGAACAAGGGCGGCGGCGCTGCAGCGGCGGCCTTGCATCTGATCGCGCTCGGCCGTAAATGGGCCGACACACGCAAGGATATCGGCTTCAAGCCACGGGGTGAGGACACACTGATGGCTGGGCAGACTGACGGAAAATCAATCGCATGACCGAAGTTGGCCCCGTTTCGGGCAATCAAAAGCGCAAGATGCGCTCTGCCGCGCGGCTCTATGCCGTGCAGGCGCTGTTTCAGATGGAACATTCCAGTCTGACTGTCGACAAGGTGCGTCTGGAATTTCTCGACCACCGGTTCGGCGCAGAATATGACGGCGTCGAAATGCAGGAAGGGGATGCTGACCACTTCACGCGCGTGCTGGAGGATGCGGTCAATTTCCAGGGGCCGATCGACCAGATGACGGACCGCGCGTTGGTCGCAAAATGGCCCATCGCACGGATCGACCCGACGTTACGCGCAGTGTTTCGTGCCGCAGGGGCCGAGTTTCGCGATACCGCGACGCCGCCGAAGGTGGTGATCTCTGAATATGTGGATCTGGCTGCGGCTTTCTTTCCGGACGGCAAGGAATCGAAATTCGTCAACGCCGTGCTGGACCACATGGCCCGCGAAGCGCGTCCAGAGGCGTTCTGAGCATGAACGCGGCATGGCCTGATGGCCTGCTGCCGCCGACATATGTCTTTGTGGTGACCTAGGGCCGCTCGGGATCTACCCTTGTCCAGAACCTGCTGAATCGCCTGCCGGGTTGCGTGATCCGGGGTGAGAATGAATTGGTGGTGCAGCCACTGGCGCTTGCCTGGCGACAGATAGCGCAATCGACGGAGCTGCGAAAACGCAGGCGTCTGGGAAAAACGGATACACGGGACCCCTGGTTCGGGGCCGACGCGATTGATCCTGACGGCATCGGCAGGACACTCGCTCAGAGTTTCATACGCGAGGATCTCAAACCACCGGCAGAAACCGAGGTTGCCGAATGTCATGGAGGACCCTCTGGATCATTTGGTGTCGGGTTGAGTTGACCTTGGTAAATGTCGCGTTAACTTGAATGGAAAAGGGAGGCGCGCCATGCAACCAGTCATGAAATTCTACGCCAAGCACTGTCTCACCGGTTTCGCCATTGCCGGTGCATTCACCGCTGCAATTCTTTGGTTCAATGTTGGAAATCTTTGGCACCTCGTCAGTACCTCCGACATCGGCCTCATGGCCATAATCGTTTTCTGGATGCTCAACGGCATCGTATTTGCCGGCGTTCAAACAGCGATTGCCGTGATGATGATGCAGGAAAAGGATGAGACGCCGCGTGGCGGTACGCCTGTACCTGTACGGGTGGCCGCGAAGCGACGTGTGTGACGGGACCGCCGTTGCCGGGTCGGTTGTATTCCCGAGGACCTGTATGTACAGGTGGGCGCCAGGTAACCAGGCCAGGGCCAGGACAGAGCCAGCTCCCTCGGATTTGCTTAAGGCCACTGGAATGTAACGTCATTCGAGCAGGGCAGAACCCGTCACCCCTCAGAAATAGGGTGGCGAGGAGCGCGCGACAAGGGTTATTCGCCAGAGTTTTCGCCGAATCGCGAGCGTTGCAGATTTCCGGGCAGTAAAATGCATATTTATTCAGGCGGTGTGGCGGTGCCTGAATTTTCTTCGTGATATCGCATGACATCGCCTTGACCTTGCAGCACGCCCTTGGCGCGTGCTGGTGTGGCGCGGAATACCCAAATCTGTCGCCGGGACTTGAACGATGTTCTCCTATTGTTCATATTGACCGTATGGCAGAGGATTATGTCCAGACATATCAACCGGGACAGCTTTTGGCGCGAGGCGTTTCGCGGCATCTTGCTTTGTGCGGGATGGCCTGTGTCGAAGAGTTGGTGCCGGCACGCGGGTTACGGGTCGATGTGATTGCCCTCGGCCCCAAGGGCGAGATCTGGATCGTGGAATGCAAATCCAGCCGCGCGGATTTCATGTCGGACGCCAAATGGCGGGGCTATCTGGAATGGGCTGACAGGTTTTTCTTTGCGGTCGATTCGGATTTTCCAACCGAACTGCTGCCAGACGACGCGGGGTTGATCATCGCGGACAGCTATGGCGCGGAGACCGTTCGAATGGCACCCGAAACCAGACTGCCACCGGCACGGCGCAAGGTGATGATCCAGAAATTCGCGACCTGTGCCGCGCGGCGTCTACACCTGCTGCGCGATCCAGACATGCAGCCGGAATGGGATTAACGCTTGTTCTTGCCTGTGCCGCCGCCGGCACGGCGCGCGGCGGCCATGATCTCCTCGGCGATCTCGGCGGCTTCGTCCGGCGTGAAATCCATCGGGATCTCGATACCTTGCGCCTCCACGAAGAGCCGCACCATTCCCGCGTCGGTGGGGCCGATCTGCAGGTTGGCTTCGATGTCGCGTTCGGTGTCGATACCCATGTCATTCTCCGAGCTTTGCTGGGAGCTATCGCTAAATGGCGGCGCTTTGAATAGCAAGGCCGCAGAGGGTATTGCAATCCTCGGACACGGGCGCTAAATCGACCCCAGTGCCGGGGTAGCTCAATCGGTTAGAGCGCGTGGTTGTGGTCCACGAGGCAGTTGGTTCGAAACCATCCCCCGGTACCACTATTCCTGAAATGACAGATATCGGTCTGATTCGAGCAATAGCGTGTGCCGGGCAATCGCCAAGCGTCCTTGCTAGTCGATCACGACCGTCTGTTGCAGCTTTCCCGTCAACCGATCGAAAATCAGGATCCGGTTATCTGTCGTCACCACAGCATACCAGTCGGCCCCTTGGGTGAACGCCTGTGCCTGCGCCCCGTCGGGCAGAGCGATTGTTGCGGGCAAAACCGGTGCATCGCGGTTCAGGCGGGTGACAAGCACGACGATCACGACTAGAACGCCGCAGATCATCACTGTCGTCAGTACCGTAACCAGCCGCCGCAAAAAGCGCAGGTTGGCCGGTTCAGGGAAATCGTCCATGTCTTTGCACCGCCGTATCACCTTCACGCTGGCCGAAGCGCCACCGCCGCGCCTTGATAAGGCGCTGGCGCGCGATGTGCCAGAGGCAGAGGCGCTGTCGCGGACCCGTATCGCGCGGCTGATCGAACGCGGTGCTGTCCGCGTTGACGGGCAGGTTGTGCGCGATCCGAGGTATATCGCGGCCGCTGGCACGCAGATCGACATTGAGGTCGAGGAGGCCGAGGAAAGCCACATCCTGCCGCAGGACATCTCACTGGAGGTGGTGTTCGAAGACGCGGATCTGATCGTGGTCAACAAACCGGCGGGCATGGTGGTGCATCCAGCCCCCGGATCGCCGGACAATACGCTGGTCAATGCGCTGCTGGCGCATTGCGGTGACGATTTGTCAGGTGTTGGCGGGATGAAACGGCCCGGCGTCGTCCACCGGATAGACAAGGAAACCTCCGGCTTGCTTGTGGTCGCCAAATCCGACGCGGCACACCACGGGTTGGCTGCCCAGTTCGAAGCACACAAGGTAGAGCGGTATTATCAGGCGCTGGTCTACGGCGTTCCGGATGCCAACGATCCCCGCCTGCGCGGGGTCAAAGGCGCAAGCTTCGAGCCGGGCAATATCCTGAAAATGACCACCCAACTGGCCCGCCACAAAACCGACCGACAGCGACAGGCGGTGCTGTTCCAAGGCGGACGCCACGCGGTAACGCGGGCGCGCACGATCGCACGTTTCGGCACGCCGCCGGTGGTCGCGTTGATGGAATGCTGGCTGGAAACCGGGCGCACGCATCAGATTCGGGTTCATATGGCACATGCGGGGCACGGCTTGATCGGGGACCCAGTCTATGGCGGTCGGCGCAAGATCGCCAAGACGGCGTTGCCCGAAGCTGTCGCAGACGCGGTAAAGGCGTTCGACCGGCAGGCGCTGCATGCCGCAGTCTTGGGGTTTGAACACCCCCTGAGCGGCGAGAATATGCGGTTTGAGGCGGCTCTGCCCGAAGATATGGCGGCGCTTTTGGCCGCGCTGGACCCGACCCGCGCCTGAAACAGTGAGCACAGCTGCGTGAGGAAAGGTTTCCTTTAGTCTTTGCCGGGTCAATATACATCATACAAGGTGCGTGGCTTGAAAAAGCTGTTAGCGCCAACCATCTAACATGTTAAGCTGAGTAACATCAGCCCTCATCAAGGGGAAGGGACAGGACAACATGGCCAATTACGCAAATTTGCCGGCTCCGACGCCGGAGGGCGGTTTGAACCGCTATATGCAGGAGATCCGTAAGTTTCCACTGCTGGAGCCGGAAGAGGAATACATGCTCGCCAAGCGCTGGGTGGAGGAACAGGATACCGAAGCCGCGCACAAGATGGTGACGTCACACCTCCGGCTCGCGGCCAAAATCGCGATGGGATACCGCGGATACGGCCTGCCGCAGGCGGAGGTGATTTCCGAAGCCAACGTCGGTTTGATGCAGGCGGTGAAGCGATTCGATCCTGAAAAGGGTTTTCGCCTCGCGACCTATGCGATGTGGTGGATCCGCGCGTCCATTCAGGAATACATCCTGCGGTCGTGGTCGCTGGTAAAACTTGGCACGACGAGCGGGCAGAAAAAACTGTTCTTCAATCTGCGCAAGGCGAAGAACAAGATTGGCGCGCTCGAAGAGGGCGATCTGCGTCCCGAAAACGTAAAGACCATTGCAACGCAACTGGGTGTGACTGAAGCCGAAGTGATCTCCATGAACCGGCGGATGTCGGGTGGGGATGCGTCACTGAATGCGACTGTCGGGTCCGAAGGCGAAGGCACGATGCAGTGGCAGGATTGGCTTGAGGACGAGGACGCCGATCAGGCTGGCGATTATGCCGAACGCGACGAGCTTGAGATCCGTCGCGAGATGCTTGCAGAGGCGCTGGATGTGTTGAACGATCGCGAGAAGGATATCCTGACCCAACGCCGGTTGAGTGACGAGACCGTGACGCTTGAAGACCTGAGCGGACAATACGATGTCAGCCGCGAGCGTATCCGCCAGATTGAGGTGCGCGCGTTTGAGAAACTACAGTCACGCATGCGCGAGTTGGCGAAGGAAAAGGGCATGACGGCGGACGCCTGATTGCATGATTTGACCAAATCAAAGGCCTGTCCGATTATGCGGGCGGGCCTTTGTTGTCTGGAGGACGGATTATGGCAGGCGGTTGGGCGAAAGACGGTGCGGTGTCCGAACAGATAGAGGCATCCATCAGCGATGAGCTCGCGCGTCTCAAGGCGCGTAAACAGCCGGTTGGCGCAAGCCTGACCCATTGCGCGGAATGCGAAGAACCAATCCCGCTAGCGCGGCGCGAAGCGGTGCCGGGGGTAAAGCTGTGCATCGAATGCGTTCGCGAACGCGACGCCCGGTTTCAGGCGCGCGGTGGGATCAACCGGCGCGGGTCCAAGGACAGCCAGTTGAAGTGACATCGCGCGCCTTCATTTACCTTCCAAAGAAACTTTTCGAATTGTCACCGCCCGGCGGCGGGCGTTTTTATACCAAATTGCAGGACGCCTTTGCCGCAAGGGGTTGGAACGTCGCGATCCGGCAGCGATACAGTATCCATGCAGGGCCTGAGTACGACGCGCCGGGGGTCCATTTCGTACATCAGGGCTTGGTCCGACAACCGCGCGTCTTCAACACCGCAATCGCCTATATTGCGCCATTTTGGTATGTCGACCCTCGCGGGGTTTTCGGTGAAAGCAGCATCGGGGATATGGTGTTCGATGCGGCAGCCGAAGACACAGCGGACGCGCGCGCCTTTTTTGAGCGGCTCGCGCGGCGCAATATCGGTCGGCGTCTCACCAAATATCCTCAGCCGGGTGTGTCGCCGGACATTCCGCAGGGGTGCATAGCGGTTTTCCTGCAAGGTCCGTCACAACCCGTGGAGCGCGCGCAGCACTGCAGCGAAGCGCTGATGGTCGAGCGGATCGCTGCTGCGTCGAACGGTGTTCCGGTGATCATCAAACAGCATCCGCGCAATCACGACCCCGCGACCTTGAATGCGGTGGCGCGGATCAAGGACAGGCATCCGAATGTGACCCTGATCGACGCGCATGTGCATGACATGCTGGCGGCCTGTCGTGTTACCTGCTCGATCAGTTCCGCCGTGTCGCTGGAGGGGATGATGCACGGCAAGCCTGCGATACTTTTTGGCAAAACCGATTTTCACCATATCGCACAGACAGTTAAGGCGGCTGGCGATGTGCGGGCAGCGCTGGACAGCGCGACGCGGTCCGCACCGCCCTTTGCGGCTTATTTGCATTGGTTTTTGCAAAAGCAATGCATCAACATGGGACGGGAGGGTTGGTTCGATCGGATTTTGGCGCGCGTTGGTGCCAGCCAGTGAAAGGCTCAGTCCCGGCGCCAACGCCGCCATCGGCGGATCGTCGGTTTGACGTCAAGCGCGGCTACGGCGATGCCTAGTGGCAGCATCCACAACCCCAGGATTGGCAGAAAGCCAAGTATCCCTCCGAAAATAAGCAAGACACCTAGCAGGAACCGCACGCCATACGGCAAGCGGGACCGGACCCAAGCCTGAAACCGCCTTAACCGCTGTTTCATCGTCCGACGCTTTTCTGGACGCGCTTGTTTCAAATGACCGTCTGACGTGATTTCATTTTCCATCGCCTCCGACGTCTTGCAGGCCACTGAGATCATCGTCGGGCCTATGTCTGAAGTAATAGGTCAGGGGGCTGTAACAAGAGACAGCTGCAGCAATATCAAAATGAATTAAGTCAGCGCCGGATCGGCACGGCTCATCCCTTCAGGGAAGTCCGGCACCGATCCGTATCAATGACTTATGCTTTGAAAAAAGCCGGGGCGCGGTTCCCGGCCTCACTCCTCCATCGCCTCCAGCTCGTCGATAAAGCCCGAGATCATGTCGAGACCCTTGTCCCAGAACGCCGGGTCGGAAGCGTCCAGGCCGAACGGTGCGAGCAGTTCCTTGTGATGTTTGGACCCACCTGCCTTGAGCATGTTGAAATACTTGTCCTCGAAGCCCGGTTTGCCTTCCTGGTAGACTGCATACAGCGCGTTCACGAGGCCATCGCCGAAAGCGTAGGCGTAGACATAGAACGGCGAGTGGACGAAATGGGGGATGTAGGCCCAGAACGATTCGTAGCCTTCCATGAAATCGAAAGCTGGCCCGAGCGATTCAGCCTGCACGGACATCCACAGATCACCAATGGCTTCGGGCGTAAGCTCCCCGCCACGGCGCGCGGCATGAAGTTTGCATTCGAAGTCATAAAACGCGATCTGGCGAACGACCGTGTTGATCATATCCTCGACCTTGCCCGCCAGCAGAACCTTTCGGTCGCGTTGGGTTTTGGCACCATCCAGCATCTTGCGGAACGTGAGCATCTCGCCAAAGACGCTAGCGGTTTCGGCCAGCGTCAGGGGGGTCTGGCTCAGCATTTCGCCTTGACCGGCAGCCAGCACCTGATGGACGCCGTGGCCGAGTTCATGCGCCAGCGTCATCACGTCACGCGGTTTGCCAAGATAGTTGAGCATTACGTAAGGATGCACGTCCGTCACCGTGGGATGGGCAAAGGCCCCGGGCGCTTTGCCCGGTTTCACCGCAGCATCGATCCAGCCTTTTCCAAAGAAAGGTTTGGCCAGATCACCCATGCGTGGATCAAAGGCGGTGTAGGCGTCCATGACCGTCTTTTCCGCCTGCGCCCAGTTCACCACGCGCTTTTCCTCCATGGGGAGGGGTGCGTTGCGGTCCCAGACCTGCATCCGGTCGAGACCGAGCCATTTGCGCTTCAGTTCATAATAGCGATGGCTGAGTTTCGGATAGGCATTCACGACGGCATTGCGCAGTGCTTCGACGACTTCAGGTTCGACCTGATTGCTCAGATGGCGGCCCGTCTGCGCCGTCTCCATCCCGCGCCAACGGTCGATGATCTCTTTTTCCTTGGTCTGCGTGTTGTGAACGCGGGCGAAGGTTTTGACGTTGGCCGCGAAAACGTCGGCCAATTCGCGCGCGGCAGCTTCACGGTTTTCGCGTTCGGGATCTGTCAGCAGGTTCAGCGTGCCTTCGATCCCCAGTGTTTCACCGTTTACGTCGAATTGCAGACCTGCAATGGTTTCGTCGAACAGCCGTTCCCAGGCATCACCGACGACGCCGAGATCGTGCAGAAATTTCTCCATCTCGTCGGACAGCTGATAGGGCTTCATCGCGCGGATGCGGTCAAAAATCGGCTTGTACCGGGCCAGATCAGCATTTTCCGCCAGCAACGCCGACAGATGGGCATCGTCGAGACGGTTCAGTTCCAGCGTGAAAAAAACCAGCGGCGTGGTGAAATTCGTGACCTTTTCCTGCGTGTCGGACATGAATTTCGCGCGGCCCGCGTCCGTCGTCAGCTGGTAATAGCGCAGGCCTGCGTAAGACATGATGCGCCCGGCAATCTGGTTGATCTTTTCGTTACGCAATACGCAGTCCAGCAGCCCGGCGGCGTCGATATCGGCAAGCTTGTTTTCGTAATCTTCCGCGAAGCGCGCGCAGGCGTCCTCCAACCAGTCCAGATCGCGCTTCAGTTCCGCTGCGTCCTCGCTGGTATAGAGATCGTCAAGGTTCCATTCAGGAAGATCGCCAAGGGGCTTGTCGCCGGAGGCAGCATTGGCGTCGCGCAGGGGAAAGGGCAGTTTGAACATGTGAAAACCTCTAAATTTGTCCGTATTACCTAGGATGGGCCAAGCTGTGCGGCAACCCGTAATGCCCCGGCAATCCCTGCCAGAGCCTTAAAAGCGGAATAAAACCTCTTGATTTGCGCAAAGTATTCTTTTGCGGGTTGCCTCGTTGGGGACAATGCGGTCGAAAGCGTCCGGCAATGTCGCGGAATGTGGCACCACCACGCCGCCGATCAGGAGGTGCGGCCCGTCTGCCCCTCACCGGCACCGGTCGGGATTCGGTGCCTGATCTAGCCATAGGTCTTCAGCATATCTTCGAGATCCCCAATCGTGTTCGCTTCTTGCAATGGCTTGTCCTGCCGCCAGCGCAGCATGCGGGGAAAGCGCAGCGCGACGCCGGACTTATGGCGCAGCGATGCCTGAATGCCTTCAAATCCGATCTCAAAGACATGATGTGGCGTGACCTGTCGCACGGGGCCAAAGCGCTGCAGCGTGTTTTTGCGCACCCATGCAGTGATCTTGCGAAACTCCTCGTCCGTGAGGCCCGAATAGGCCTTGGTGAAGGGGACCAGATCGTTGCCATTCCACACGGCGAAGGTGAAATCGGTGAACAGGTTCGCGCGGCGTCCCGATCCGGCCTGTGCATAGATCATCACGGCGTCGATGGTCAGCGGCGCAAGCTTCCATTTCCACCAATCGCCTTTCTTGCGGCCTGCCAGATAGGGGCTGTCCGCACGTTTGAGCATCAGTCCTTCGGCAAAGGCACTGCGGGCATTTTCGCGGTGATCCGCCAGTGTCTGCCATTCGCTAAACCGCAGCTGGGGCGACAGGCGTATAGGTGCTTCAGGGGGAAGGTCGGCGCAGGCCGCCTCAAGCAGCGCGCGGCGCTCTGCAAAAGCGCGTTGGCGGATGTCCTCGCCTTTCCATTCCAGCAGATCATAGGCGTGCAGAGCCACCGGTGCTGCTGCCAGCAGCTTCTTTGGGACGGTCTTGCGACCGATGCGAGTCTGCAAGGCGTTGAAAGACGACGGGTGGTTCGCGTCCGGCTGCCAGACCAGCAATTCGCCGTCCAGAACCGTGCCTTCCGGCAGGAAGTCCACCGCGCGGGCGAGTTCTGGAAAACGGTCGGTCATCAACTCTTCGCCGCGCGACCATACGAAATGCTGGCCGTCGCGCAGGATAAGCTGGCCGCGGATGCCGTCCCATTTCCATTCGGCGCGCCAGTCCTCTGTGTCGCCAAGCGCGGCCGGGTCCACCTCCAGTCCGTAGGCAAGGTAAAACGGATAGGGGCGTGAAGCGTCTGCGGATGCGTCTTCGGCCTCGATCAGTTGGTGCCATGTGGTATCGTCGGGGTGCCAGTTTCCCATCAGGCGATGCGCCAGTTCCGCCTCGTCGCGTTCGGTCGCGGCTGCCAGCGCACGGGTCATCAGCTTTTGACTGACGCCGACGCGCATGCCGCCCGTGATCAGCTTGTTGAAAATGAACCGCTCGGTGCCGCCCAGTCGTTGCCACGCGTCCAGAACAAAGGCTTTGCGTGCTGTCTCATCCGCTTTATAAACGTCGCGCAGGGCATTGATCCAATGAAATAAACTGCTGTCGTCGGTGGTGACATTGGAAGGCAGGGCGAGGGTGATCGTCTCTGCAAGATCGCCGACGACCGGATAGCATTCCTCAAAGAGCCACAGGGGGATGCCGGCAACTTCCGCACCCCATTCACGCAGCCGCGTGGTGGTAACGGCCCGCTTTGGCCGCCGACCTGAGAACAGGGCGATGCACCACATCCTGTCGTGTTCCGGTGCGGTACGGAAATAGTTGGCCAACGCCGCCACTTTGACGGTGGTTTTGGTGCTTTGGTCAATGGCATCGAAGAGGGCCGCGAAGCGCTTCATGCGGCTTCCCCTGAATCGAGCGTCTCGCCTTCGAAGCGCGTCGGTACAACCTGGGCGGTGTAGCCGCTTTCATTGAGGTATCGCGTGAATACGTCTGTATAACCATGTGTCACGTATATATTTTCTGCGCCTGTCTGCTCAATCGCCCACAGAAGGCCAGCCCAGTCGGCGTGATCGGAAATTACGAACCCGCGATCTCCTGCGCGGCGTCTGCGTACCCCGCGCAAGGCCATCCAGCCAGAGGCAAAGGCGCTTTCCTGCGGGCCGAAACGGCGTGCCCATTTCGCGCCCAACGCAGACGGCGGGGCCAGAAGTAGGGCACCTGGGTGGTCCTTTGGGTCGGTGTCAGTGGTCACCAGAACCGTTTCAGGCAGCACAAGCCCTTGCGTTCGCAATACCTCGTTGGTGTTCTCGATTGCCGTATGCGTCAGGATCGGTCCGATGGTGTCATCCAGCATCGTCATCAAGCGCTGTGCCTTGCCGAGCGAATAGGCCCCAAGCACCGCCGTCTTGCCCTCTGCCGCGCATCCGGCCCACCAAGCGTTGAGATCAGCGGCGACGTCTGCCTGACCCCGCCAGCGAAAGATCGGCAGGCCGAAGGTGCTTTCTGTGATGAAATGTTGGCAGGCGACCGGCTCGAACGGCTCTGAAAATCCGTCATCGATGACCTTGTAGTCGCCGGAAACGACCCAGACGTCGCCAGCGACTTCGACCCTGATCTGTGCGGAACCGGGCACATGCCCTGCCGGGTGGAACGACACCTGCGCGTCACCGATGCGCAGCACGTCGCCATAGGCGATCCCTTGGGCGTCGATATTGCCCAGACGGTGTCGCATGACAGGCAGCGCGGCATGGGTGGCCAGATATCGGCGCATCCCACCGCGTGCGTGATCTGCATGCCCATGTGTGATCAGCGCATGATCCACGCGACGCCACGGGTCGATATGGAAATCGCCCGCAGGACAATAGATGCCCTTATCCGTGAAGGTCAGTGCTGGTGGTCTGGTCATACCGGAAAAGTAGTGGCGGACGCGTCAGCTTCCAGTGATGCTGAAAAACAGTTTGGCCATATCGTCGAAAATTGGGGTGCGCAGGTGGGGTTTTTCCATCATCACCTCGTGTTCCGCCCCCTCCACCATCTCAAGCCGCCCGCCTTTCCAGCTATGCATTCGCTCATGGATGCGGTCGATATGGACGATCCGTTCATTCGTTCCGAGATATGTCACGCACCGCAGATTTGGCACGGCGCGGGAAGCAAGATGTCTGGTCTCGCGGGTCGCTTCACGAAGCCAGGTATAACTGGGCGCGGCCAATGCGAGTTCGGGGTGGGCCAGTGTCTGATCGCGCATCATGTCATACATCGCGCGATCCGTGGTCAGCATGTTGTCCTCGAACGGGTCGCTTAGAACGTAAGGTTCGACCTTGGTGCCAGGCGGGTTCAGGTGGCCCTTGCCGATCATTGGCATGATATGGCCCAAGCCCCACGCGGCAAGTCGCAGATGGGACGCGATGCGAATTCCCCACATCGGCGCGGTAAAGGCGACGGCCTGGACGGCCATGCCCTCCATGACGGCGCGCAAGCCGATGCAGCCGCCCATGCTATGCGCCACAAGGAAATAAGGACGCGGCAAGCCAAGTTCGCGCGCCGCGCGCATCATGCCCGCGACATCCTTCTGATAATCCTGAAACCGGTCGATATGGCCGATTATCGGATCATCCAGCATCCGCGCCGTCAGGCCCTGTCCACGCCAGTCGATGGTCATGGTGGCAAGACCGCGGGCGGCGAATTCCGACGCAGCGGGACCGTATTTTTCAATGTATTCCGTGCGCCCCGGAAACAGCAGGACTGTTCCCCGCGCGCCCTCCAGGGGCCAAACCCCCAGCCTGATGCGCACTCCGTCGGCCGTCTCGGTCCAATAGGCCGCCCCGGTCTCAGGGCCGGGGCGGACATCGGTAAAAAGAGGTGCGGGCGTCAGCGGCATTCGCGTGTGTCAGGCAAGGACAGCCGCGAGCTTCATTGCCATGCCCATATCACCGTCAATCTTGAGCTTGCCGCTCATGAAGGCGGCTGTCGGGTTGGTGTCGCCCTCAAGGATGCCGCGGAAGGTTTCTTCGTCGGCTGACATGGTCACATCCGCAGGTTCGTCGCCGGCATGCGCGCCGTCCGAATTCATCATCACGCAACCTTCGCCTTCGATGTCGAATTTCGCGGTGCCGTCGAAGTTGGCGGTGGACAGTTTTTTATTCAGCACTGTGACGGCCTGATTTACGATATCGCTCATGATAATCCTTTTTTGGCAAATGGTGCCGAAGCGTCTGGAAATGCGGCGGCAGCCTGTTACATTCACAATTGTTATGAGCATCTCAAGCGTCAACCTCAAACATACCGTTACGGCACTTGGCGTCGCTTTGTGGCTCTGTGGTCCCGTTGTGGCCGACGAGCGTACCGAGCAGTTGTTCGAAACCTTGCGGACAGCCCCCGAAGAAGAGGCAAGGCGCGCCGCGCGCGACATCGAACGGTCTTGGGCAAGCTCGGGTTCGGCTGCGATGGATCTGCTGCTCAAGCGGGGGCGCGATGCGCTGGAGATCGGCGAAATCGAGCAGGCGATAGAGCATCTGACGGCGCTGACCGACCATGCGCCGGAATTCGCCGAAGGGTTTCACACCCGCGCCATGGCCTATTTTCAGGCTGATCTCTTTGGTCCTGCGCTGGATGATCTGGAAACTACATTGGCATTGAACCCGGAAAACTATCAGGCGATATACGGGCTTGCCGTGATGTTTCAGGAATTGGGCGATACGGGCCGCGCGGCAAGCCTTTACCGCAGGGCGCTGGCAATCAATCCGCACATGGATAATGCCGCCGAAGCGCTGGAGCGCCTGAAGCGCGACGGCATCGGCATTACACTCTGACCACAAAGGAATCCCGGCATGGATCAGGGGCGTGTCGTGGCCGTTTTGGGCCCGACGAATACGGGCAAGACGACATATGCGATCGAGCGGATGTTGGCCCACCGGACCGGCATCATCGGCCTGCCTTTGCGTTTGTTGGCGCGCGAGGTTTATGACCGCATCGTCGCACTGCGCGGCCCCTCGGTCGTGGCGCTGGTCACCGGCGAAGAACGCATCGTTCCTCCGCGCACGCAATACTGGGTCTGCACGGTCGAGGCGATGCCCGAGGGCATGGGGGCCGATTTCCTTGCGGTGGACGAGATCCAGCTGTGCGCCGATCCCGAGCGGGGGCATGTCTTTACTGACCGTTTGCTGCGCAGCAGGGGGCTGCACGAGACGCAGTTTCTCGGGGCCGAGACGATGCGCGGGACCATCGCGGCACTGGTTCCCGAAGCTCAGTTCATACGGCGTGAGCGAATGTCGGAATTACTGTATGTAGGTCAGAAAAAGATAAGCCGGATGCGCCCACGTAGCGCCGTCGTCGGGTTTTCGGTTGAAAATGTTTATGCCATCGCGGAGCTTATCCGTCGCCAGAAGGGTGGCGCAGCGGTTGTGATGGGCGCGCTATCTCCACGGACGCGGAATGCGCAGGTGGCGATGTATCAATCGGGCGAGGTCGATTATCTGGTGGCGACCGATGCCATCGGCATGGGGCTCAATCTGGACGTGGATCACGTCGCGTTTTCGGCTTTGTCAAAATTCGACGGCCGGCGGATGCGGCCATTGGCCCCCAACGAGCTTGCCCAGATCGCAGGGCGGGCCGGTCGCGGTACTAGGAATGGCACCTTCGGCGTCACGGGCGAGGCATCGCCCCTTGACGACGGCGTGGCGCGGGCGATCATGGATCACCGCTTTACCCCGCAGAACAAGATCAACTGGCGAAACCATGCGCTGCAATTCGGATCGGTTGATCGGCTGATCATGTCGCTCGAGGCACCACCAGAGCATGAGCGACTTGTCCGTGCGCGCGAAGCGGATGATTTGCGAGCGCTCAAAGCGTTGGGGGAAGATGCCGAAATCGCGGCGCGCTGTACCGACGGGCCGTCGGTGAAGCTTCTGTGGGACGTCTGCCGGATTCCCGATTTCCGCGGCATCAGCCATGTGGAACATGCGGGTCTTTTGACTGATATTTTCAACTATCTGCATCAGCGCGGTTCCATCCCCGAAGATTGGCTGGCGCGACAAATTAAACGAATTGATCGAACCGATGGCGACATTGATGCGTTGTCCAAGCGATTGGCGTTTATTCGCACATGGACTTATGTCACCCAGCGCAAAGGCTGGACCGACGCGATAGACCATTGGCGCGGGCAGGCGCGTACCGTAGAAGACAGGTTGTCGGACGCGCTGCACGAGCGTTTGACCCAAAGATTTGTAGATCGGCGCACATCCGTGCTTTTGCGCCGG
>JAGXFI010000130.1 GCA_024637305.1 Sulfitobacter sp. | reverse complement strand
AGGATCGCGTGCAAAAGGGCGCTGTCTTTTGAATCTGACGTCATGATATTCCTGTCCCGAACCCCGTCTGCCGGATGTGACAGCTGCGACAATCCGGGAGTGTGCCCATTATGTCCAGACATGACGCCGTGAGAATTGAATATGGCTCTAGTGTTTTCGCCTGTCGCGCAGAACATTGGCGACATCCAGATATTTCGTGAGATCGGCAAGGGTGATGACCCCCAAAAGCTGGTGATCCGCCGCGACCAGAAATTTGCGCCGTCCTGTGCTGGCAATGAGGGCCAGCAGGTCCTGAACCGGCAGGTCCGGCTCGACAATCGTTTCGGTATCCATCCCCGCAAAGACATCGCCAACGCGCGTGCTTTCCCAATTTTCCCTGTCGATTCCTGACAACAGCTTGACGTCCATATGACCCAGAAGCACGCCGTCTTCGACGACCGGAACAAAGCTGACACGACCTTTCAGCATGATCTGGTTGGCGAAGTCGGAAAGGGTCATTTCCGGTGCCACGACGACGGGCGCGCTGTTCATCAGGGCGCTGACGTTCTTGTCGGCAAACACGGCTCGCGCCAACTGGAACTGATAGCTTGACCGTGCCGCAAGCAGGACGAAGCCACCGAGAACGATTTGCCAGAGCCCCGCGATGAACGCGCCGCTGAACAGTGAAAACATCCCCATAGCCATCAGAAAATAGGCAAAGACATAGCCCGATTTCGATGCCGTTTCGGTCGCCCCAAGCACGTCCCCGGTGCGATGCCACAAATATGCCCGCAGAATCCGCCCGCCATCAAGGGGAAAGGCCGGCACCAGATTGAAGACCGCCAGGACCAGATTGATCAACGCAAGATACGAAAAGATCGCCGAAAACACGGCAGGAGTCTGGAGGTAATCCGCCAGCCCGGCCAGCCACCAGAAACCGAAGCTGAGGCAAAAGCTCATGATGGGACCAGCCACGGCAACCCGAAGTTCGACACCTGCCGACTGCGGCTCCGATTCCAGCTCGGCCACACCACCGAACAAAAAGAGCGTGATGCGTGAGACCGGCACGCCCAACCTGCGTGCGACGACCGAATGGGCCAGTTCATGCAGCAGCAACGAGACGAAAAACAGCAACATCGCCGTGATAGCCATCAGCAGATACATGCGCGGTGGCTGATCGGGCATGACAGACGGAAAATACTGCTGTGACAGGCTCCAGGTAATCAGGCCGGCGATCAATAGCCAGCTTGGGTCTACCCTGACTTCGAAACCGAAGATGGAAAGAATCTTTACCGAGTTTGAAAACATCACAGGCTCCATACCTTTGATGATTTTACGAAGCCTGCGGAAGGGCGTCTTGATTTTGCTCAACTAGGGGTGAAAAAGACTACCAACAAAATAGGCGATCAGCGCCGCAACCGCCCCGATGGCAAAGGTTTCCAAGCCGGACCACCACCAGCGGGCAAGGGACCAGCGGCTTTTGACGGTGCCGATCAGGAAGAACGTGAGCAGCGTCGCGATAACGGAGAGCTTGAACGGATCAGCCAGTCCAAGCACGTATGGTGTCAGCGGAACGGACCCCGCGGCAAGGAAAGCTGCAAATGTTGCAAGCGAAGCCCGAACGGGATTGGGCTGGCCCTTGGAAAGACCGTATTCATCCGTCAGCATCAGGTCGATCCATTTTGCTTTGTCTGCGGCGATCAAGTCGGTCGCGCGGTCCAACACGTCACCGGACAATCCACGCAGCGCCAGGATTTGCCTGAGCTCTTCCAATTCGCCTTCCTGATGCTGTTCTATATGCCGGTGTTCGATCTGGATGATCCGTTTGCGGTCATCCAGCTCCGCCTTGGTGCCGGAGTAGTTGCTGGCAGCCATCGAAAAACCGTCAGCGAGGATGTTCGCGATGCCAAGCGCCACGATGATCCCCGAAGACAGACCCGCGCCCTCGACGCCCGCGACGATGGCAAAGGTGGTCACGGCACCATCTATACCGCCGTAGATCATATCCTTGAGGTAAGCGTTTTGCGGCCCGCCGGACAGCCGACGTGCAATTTCCTGTGGGCTGTGGCCGTGATCCTCTTTCATGGGCCAAGCATGTCGCGGATCCCGATAGGCGTCATTGACCGATATCAAACAGTCTGAAGTTCAGGTCATCCGCCCGTTACACACGCGGTTTCTCCGCTAACTCGGCATTTAGCGGGTATTGGACGTCTGGCCCCGATCGGCTTGAGCAATGTCAATTCGGCGGTCTCGGGATTGGTTTATGGTCCGAAAGACCGAAATACCTTTGGAGACCAGATATGGCAGATCAAAAAAGCAAATCACCACCGTCGGCAGAGGATCCGGCGCTTGATGCTCTGACTGCGCTGCAAAAAGCCGGTTTCGGGAACATGGTCGAGATGAGCACCACGTGGGCCGAGACGCTAAGCGACATGAGTGCCGAGGTTCTCAGCTTCATGGCTGAGCGTATCAAAGAGGATGTCCGGACCCAGCAGGAAATCCTCCATTGCAAGGATGTCGGTGAACTTCAGCATATCCAATCGCGCTTTGTCCAGAAGGCGATGGATCAGTATCAAGAAGAAACCGGCAAGCTTGTCGAAATGGGAACCAGTGCGATCCATCGGGAAACGGAAAAGGACTGATGCCGAGCTTGGGTCATCGGCGCGGCGACCTGCCCATGCCGCGCGAGATCAGATTGTGGCAGGGAACCGTAATATTCGGCGCTGACGAGCCGCGAAAGGATCTATGGTTTCTGACCTCGGGTTCAGTGCGTTTTCACGGGGGGGCCGGCGAAGAAATGTTGTGTCATGCGCAGGGGGGTGCCTGTCTTTTGACATCGGGGGACAGTGCCTCCGAGGCGGTTGCCGCAACGGACATAACCGCGATCTGCGTGCCGTGTGCCAACTTTGCCAGATTGGTTTCGGCTTCGCAGGAATTTCGCGCCTTTGTCTTCGCGGCCTGTTCGCAAAGGATTGCCGAGCTTTTCTCGGGTTCGGATGAAATGCGTCGAGGGCATTTGCCCCGACTTCATTGAGGGAGAGAATGATATGACTGCAAACCTTGGTAACGTGGACCGGGTAATCCGTCTGGTGCTTGGATTGGTGCTGTTCTTTGCGCCCTTGCTGAATATTCCGCCCATCTGGTCAAGCGGCGCGTTCGCCTTTGGCAGCATGGCCGTGGGGCTGGTGCTGACCGCGACCGCATTATTCAGATTTTGCCCGCTTTACAGTCTTCTGGGCATCTCGACGTGCAAGCTCTGAGTCAAACAGACAGCAGTGCGGTTGATCCTGATCAATTCGCGTGATTGCCGTAAGAGATAGTAATGGTTGGACACAAAATAAAAGGAACGATGCGATGGATCATCAGCACTACAAAACCTTGATGATAGACCGGCTGGCAGAGCTTGGCGTGCGGGTGAAACATATAGATGCCGAATTGGGCATTCCCAAGCCGGCAGATCTGGAAGAGCAGGCTATCGACATCGAGGATGACGAGGTTCTCGAACATCTCGGTGTTGCGGCGCAAAAAGAGGCGTTCTTGCTTCAGCAGGCATTGAAACGCATTGAAAACGGGACTTACGGGATCTGCCTGGAATGCGATGAGGCGATTTCCAAGGAACGGCTGGACGCAGTACCTTATGCACCGCTATGCAAGAGTTGCGCGCGCGGCGAGTAAATTAGGCGATCCTTGCGCTGCATCTTGGCGTGTCGCACAGCTTGACGCGCGAGCCATGCCTGAAAGGTGACCCGGAATGAACGACGTTTCCAGCGCGACCCGTGACGATGTCGATATCGATGTTGACGGGAAGCGTGTGGCGCTTTCGGGGCGGTTGGTTATCGCCGCGGTGGATCGCCTTATGAGCGACAGGGCGGATGTCATTCCGGGGGATGTCACATCTATTGATATCGGCGGCCTTTCACAGATTGATACAGCGGGTGCATGGTTCCTGGTCGATCAGCAAAACCGTTCCAGCGGCCAAGCTCTGACGATCGAGGGTGCAAGCCCTGCGCAGGACCAGCTGATCGAGACGGTGCGGCAGAATCTGGCACCATCCGAAGACGCCGATCCCGTTCGCAAGACCATAAGCGACAATCTGGAAAGCTTTGGGCAAAGAGTTGTCGACGCTTGGCGCAACGCAGTCGCGTTGATTTCGTTTCTGGGACAGATCATGGCGACGATGGGCGGGATCGTGATCCGCCCGCGCCGATTGCGGCTGACCTCACTTGTCCATCACTGTCAGGAAACCGGCTTGAACGCGGTCCCTATTGTGGCGCTGATGGCTTTTCTGATCGGTGTGGTTCTGGCGTTTCAGGGGTCAGCGCAGCTTCGGCAATTTGGTGCAGAAGTCTTTGTCGTCGACCTGATTGCCATTTCGATCCTGCGTGAACTGGGCATTCTGCTGACCGCAATCATTGTCGCGGGCCGGTCCGGTTCGGCATTTACGGCGGCGATCGGATCAATGAAAATGCGTGAGGAAATTGATGCCATGCGCACGCTGGGTCTTGATCCGGTGACCATACTTGTGGTGCCCCGCGTGTTGGCGCTGATGCTGATGCTGCCTGCGCTTGGGTTTATCGCGGATATCGCTGGTCTGTTCGGCGGGGCGATGATGTCGTGGATCGAACTGGGTGTTTCGCCAGCGGTCTTCCAGTCCCGGCTGGTGTCGAATACCGATGTCTGGCACTTTGGCGTCGGAATGATAAAAGCACCGTTCTTTGCGCTGATCATCGGGGTGATCGGCTGTTACCAAGGAATGCTGGTTGGCGGAAATGCGGAATCCTTGGGGCGGCAAACTTCGGCTTCTGTGGTGTTGTCGATCTTCATGGTGATCGTCATGGACGCACTCTTCTCCATATTTTTTGCGATTGTGGGGGTATGATGACGGACCAGCAGGATGAACCGATGGTCCGGGTGCGCGGGTTGGTGACCCGCTTTGGCACCCATACAGTTCACGAAGGTCTCGACCTTGACGTTAAGCGTGGCGAGATCATCGGGGTGGTCGGCGGGTCTGGCACCGGCAAATCCGTGCTGCTGCGCGCGATTGTTGGATTGCTCAGACCCGACGAGGGGCAGATTGAAGTTTTCGGGCAGAACGTCATTGATACCTCCCAAGAGGATTACCGGCGGCTGCGGCGCCGCTGGGGCGTCATGTTTCAGGATGGTGCGCTGTTTTCGTCCCTGACGGTGCGCCAGAACGTCGAAGCGCCGATGCGCGAACAGTTGGATATTTCGGATACGCTTCGCGAAACCCTTGCAGCAATCAAGGTCCGTATGGTCGGACTGCCCGAGAATGCGATGGATAATTACCCGTCCGAACTTTCGGGTGGCATGCGGAAACGGGCGGGATTTGCCCGTGCCATTGCGTTGGACCCGGAGATCGTCTTTCTGGATGAACCGACCGCAGGGCTTGATCCGATCGGGGCCGCCGCCTTTGACAACCTGATCAAGCAGTTGCAGGCAGCACTTGGGCTGACTGTTTTCCTCGTGACGCATGATCTGGACAGTTTGCATGCTATATGTGACCGGGTAGCTGTTCTTGCCGAAAGAAAGGTCCTTGCTGTGGGCACGATGGATGAAATGCTGGATGTCGATCATCCGTGGGTGCGCGAGTATTTCCACGGGCCGCGTGCGCGCGCGGCAACGGCAACCGTGCAGTCGCAAGGGACCCATTGATGGAAACGCGGGCGAATTTCATCCTGATCGGGGTTTTTACCCTGCTTGCGATTCTGGGCACCTTAGGGTTTTTCATCTGGCTCGCAAGCGTGCAGATCGACCGGCAATATGAAACCTATGGCGTCTTGTTCGAAGACGTTTCCGGCCTCGACCCTTCGGGCGATGTGCTGTTCAACGGCATTTCGGTCGGCAAGGTCATCGGGTTGCGGATCTATGAAGAGGATCCCTCGAAGGTCTTTGCGACCATCGAGGTCGATGCTGTGACGCCAATCCGGTCGGATACCGTCGCGCAACTGCAAGCCCAAGGTGTCACCGGCGTCGCCTATATCTCGCTGTCGGGGGGCACCCCATCCGCCGATCCGTTGCGCGCCGAGAACGCAGAGCTGCCCATCATTCCCTCGCGCCGTTCGGCAGTACAATCGCTGGTCGAAGATGCCCCCGATCTGCTGAACGAGGCGACAGAGCTTCTGGAACAGTTCAAGGCCCTGACGGGAGCTGAAAATCAGGCTTATGTGACAAACATTCTGCGCAATCTGGATGCGTCGTCGGGTCGGCTGGATGAAGCCCTAGACGATTTCTCCACGATCACCGGAACGATCAGCGACGCAACCGTGCAAATTACTGATTTTACCGGCCGTCTGGACGTCTTAGGCACTAAGATCTCGGCCACGCTGGAACGCGCCGATGCCGCATTGATCGCAGCGGAAACAGCCTTCGGGACAGCCGATACCGTCTTGGCCTCCTCCGTGGCACCTATCGAAGGTGCCGAGAGGGTCATCGTGCAAGTCGAGGAAATTTTGCAAAAGACGGTTCCGGAAATACTGGATCAGGTCAAGCAAGCTGTCGTTCAGGCAAACGGCGCGATTGCGGACCTTCAGACACGTACCGGCAAAACGCTCGACGGCTATGCCGAGACCGCCGGTCTGTTGAATGCCCGGCTCGCGGAACTAGAGCAAACGCTTCAAAGGGCAGATACTGCCTTTACGGCGGTCACGGACGCCTCGGACAGCTTTGATGCGTTGGTCGATGGAGATGGCACGCTTCTGGTGGCGGAGGCGCGCGTGGTCCTTGCCGATGCGAAATCTGCGATTGCGGTGATCGAACAAGTCGTGTTGGACGATGTTCCCGAAGTCATTACCGACATCCGGTCTGCGGTCTCGGCGGCGTCTTCTGCGGTAGAACAGATCTCTGCCGATCTGACCGGACTTACCGGCAAGTTTGATCCGCTCGCAGAAGAGGCGCGCGGCACGCTCACTTCCGCGACCACTTTGCTGGAACGTGCGCGTACCAGCCTTGAGGTATTTGACACGACGTTGGCAGGATCGCAGGGGGCCTTGACCTCTGCCGAAACCGCATTCGACGCGGCGACAGAACTGATGAAAACTGATCTCGGGCCAGTGCTGAACGATCTTCAGACGGCATCCGAGCGGATCAGCATCGCTGTCGAAGAAGTGAGCCGCGATGTCCCCGCCGTAACCTCCGATCTGCGCGATCTGATCGCGCGGACTGATACGCTTGTGGCGGGCATTCAGGATACCGTTGCCGCAAGCACGCCAGGTATCAGAGATTTCGCCCGCATCGGTTTGCCGGAGTTGACGCGCCTTGGTGCTGAGACGCGCAGCCTCGTGAATACTTTGAACAATCTCGTGCGCCGGATAGAGCGTGACCCAGCGCGGTTCATCCTTGATGACCGCGTGCCAGAATACCGGAGATGATGCTATGCACCCCAAAAACCTGACCCGCCGTTTCGTCCTTTTGGGAGGCGCTTGTTCATTGGGCGGATGCAGCGCTGTCTCTGCGTTGAACTCTGCCGCGCAACCGCTCGACACCTATCTTCTGTCGCCCGCAGCGGGGTCCAGCACAGGCCGCCGCAGCGCGCGCACGCTTGTCGTTGCGCGACCCGAAGCACCTGCCGCCATCGCGACAGACCGCATCATGGTCAGGTCCGGACCCGCTGCCATCAGCTATTTGCCAGATGCCAGGTGGGCTGATGAATTGCCACTGGTCCTGCAGTCCCTTCTGGTCCGCAGCATTTCTGAAACCGGCCGCGTCGGCTATGTCGGCAAGAGCGATGGAGGCCCGGTGCCGGACCGCGCGCTGTTGATGCGGCTCGATACGTTCGAGATCGTGGCGCAGGCGGATGGCACGTTCACGGCACGCGTCGGGATGACGCTCACGGTTCTTGACGACAAGACGCAGCGGGTCGTGGCCACGCGCAGTTTCTCCCAGATTACGCCCGTCTTGAATGACAGCGCCGCCGTGATCGTCGCGGCGTTTCAGAGCTCGCTGGACCTGCTTTTACCGGCAGTGGCCGATTGGGTCGTGGAAAACGTCTAGATAACGCAGAACGCAGCTTGCGGGTCGTTTGATATCTTCACTACAGGTCTCCGCTCACAAGATAATTGCAAACGCATGTAAATTTGTCTAGCTTGGCTCCATTGTACAAATACGCGGGCAAAGACCTCGCAGGATCAGGGAGTTAAGGATCATGAGCGCTTCGGATATGCTGGGCCAACTTGGGAAACTGCTGAGCAGCGGCGGGGTCGAGGTTGTGGATTGTTCCGGGGTCTTGGGTCCGGACACGCCCATTCT
>JAGXFI010000129.1 GCA_024637305.1 Sulfitobacter sp. | reverse complement strand
GCCTTTGCCCAGATGAACCATTCCAACATGGATCACTCCAACATGCCCATGACCGACACACAGATGGAGAGCGCGGTTCACACAAAGGCAATCGTCAATTCCATCGCCGACGGCACGGCCAATGTCAGCCATGAACCGATCCCTGAAATCGGTTGGCCAGCCATGACCATGGATCTTGCCCTGGCACCAGACGCGCAGATGATGGACGAGGTCGCGGCAGGTGACAGCGTTACCCTGATGCTGATCAAGGGCGATGACGGCATGTACATGATCGGCGGAATGACGCCCGAGTAATCTCGGGCGTTAAGAACTCTGTCGCAGGCAGGGTCATCGGGACACCTGCCTGCGACCATCCACTAGGAGGAGGCTTCTTTTGAGCAAACGCTTATTGCCCAGGGTCGCCGGGCTTGCCACGATCCGGCCCCGCGCTCATCTGGCACCTTTCGGTCTCTCGTAAAGCTGGCCTTACTCGCCGTAAAGACAGTCTGTCTTCCTGACGCTGCGTTCCAAGCCCTTAAAATTGCTGCGACGCAGCATTACATCAGTTGGGTAACAATCAGTAGGAAAAGGAACTCTGATGTCCTGTTCCCCTTCAATACCGCGTACCGGTTTACTCCCTGGCAATCTCATTGACTGGCGTTCTGCGTTGGGTACGCACTACCTGCGACTCGGATGTGCCTCACGCCACCGCAGGTTTATGTCCGCAATGCCAGACCGTTCGGTCCGGATAATCGCTGAGCGGGCCAGTCCAGACATCGTTCTGGGCATTGAGGATGACGGGCGGGTTGTCGGAGTTCTTGAGATTTTCAAAGGGAATGACGATCACGCCGAGATCGCTATTTCGGTCGAGGACGCCTATCAGGGACGCGGCTATGGCAAGGCTCTGTTTGTCGATGGGCTGGCCGCGGCGGACCGCGCCGGTGTGCGGACAGCCGATCTATACTTTGCCAGCGAAAATCGTGGCATCCGCAGTCTGGTCAGATCAGCGGGCGGCAAGATCGTTCGCCTTGGTGCCGAGTGCGAAGCCCATATCGACGTTTCTCGCTGCAACGCAGCCAGAGGCAGCACAATCAACGAGCCGGAATTCCAGAAATCGACCATGGCGTTACGAGGATGCGCGCCAATCCAATGTCCAGCTCGGTTCCCATCGGCAACATCGCTCCCCCAAAAATGTTGAAGCGAGGACGAACGAACAATTCGGTGAAGCCACAAGTAGACGCCAAGTATATGCGCCACGGCGTCGTTTGGCAGCGGCGAGGGGCCTGGGGCGGCGAGGCCGAGAACCCCAAGAGGGTTGTGCTACACTGAAAAGCGGTCTCTTCTGCAGACAGTACGGTGTGACGGTCCATGATGGATCGGCGCATCGGTAAACGTTAAATTGCTTTACCGGGACGGATCGGAACGGGCAGAATTGAAGGGTGAGCTATGGAAGGTCTCATGGAAGCCATTGGCGCAGTGGCATTGACCAGCCTTGTCGTGATCGGGCTGGTGGCGGGTTTTATTGCTGGCAAGGTGGCGGGGCGAAACATGGCGCTGTATCTGGTCGTTGGCGTCATGGCGGCCGTCGCAGTTCCTTTCGTATTGGCGGCTTTGGGTATCGGTGTGCTGGCGGCGGGAAGTCTCTTGTTGCTGTTGGTCGTGGCGACCATCGGCGCGGTTTTGGTGCTGATCGTGGTTCGGGCATTGCTCGGACGGCAGTCATAGAAAGAGCCCTGCCAAAGAGCGACGCGACAGGTACAGCATTGGCCGGTTTGGGCGCAAATCGCGGATTCTGAACCGCCGGGCTTTTTCTGAGACTTGTTTTGCAGTCAGGCACATCATCGGTGTCATCAGGATCGGCACTCCAGTGTTGAGCCTAACGTAGATATATAGACCTGCATCGAACCGCTCCTCGGAGTCCTAGAGCAGAAATCGAACGACTGCCCATTAAGCCGTTTATTCGCGCGAGTTGACGCATTGCGACCTTCATGCCGGAGACATAGATTAGTAGCCATCTCGGCGTCCGGTGCACTGTCGCGATCTTGGTAGAGATCAGCGTGCGCGGCCGTGAAAAGCACTTTTCATTTCAAGAACAATGATTTCAGGTACTGGACGGTCTAGAGTCTGACGTCTTGTTCGAGGTTATGCCTGCATGTGCGCCATGGTCCCCGTCATCCGTCGGCGGATTGAGCCTCAGGAACACCCGCTCAAAAGCGAATACCGCAGCCATCGCTGCAAGCGCGATAAGCACGATGGTCGGATCGCTCTGCCATTTTACCGTGGCGAAAGTGCCGAGCACGACCACGTCCAGGCCGATCGCGGTGAGCATCACCCAGCCGGCCGCGTTGATCTCGTGGCGCAGATTGCGCCAGACGCCCCAATGGATAAGAATATCCATCACGAGGTAGAAGAACACGCCGAGCGACGCGATGCGGCTGAGATCGAAAAAGACTGTCAGCACCCCGGCAATTACGACCGTGTATACCAAGGTGTGGTCGCGGATGGTGCCGGGCATCCCGAAATGGCTGTGCGGGATCATCTTCATGTCCGTCAGCATTGCAAGCATGCGGGATACGGCGAAAATGCTTGCGATGACACCCGAAGTCGTCGCCACCAGCGCCAGCGCTACGGTGAGGTAAAAGCCTGTTTGGCCAAGGGCAGGCTCTGCTGCCTCGGCCAGCGCATAGTCTTTCGCAGCGACGATGCGGTCGAGCGGTAAACTCGAGCCGACCGCGACAGCAACAAGCAGATAGACGACGACGCAGATGGCGATCGAGATCACGATAGCGCGGCCAACATTGCGATGCGGTTCGGTGATCTCGGCACCGCTGTTCGTGATCGTGGTGAAGCCTTTGAACGCCAAGATCGCCAGTGCGACCGAGGCGACGAAGCCACCAATGCCGGTTTCTTCCTGACCGCCCGCCACCTCGAAAGACACACCTCCGGCCCAGAGTGCCGCGATCCCGAAAAGCGCGATGCCTCCCACCTTTAGCACCGCCATGAGCTGGGACAGGAACCCCACTGACCGGTTTCCGGACGCGTTCACCAGATAAGCGACCACGATCAAACTGACGCCGATGGTCGAAACCAGCCAGCCGGCGGGCTCCATCCCAAGACCGCGAAGCAGATAACTGGCAAAGGTCCGGGCGACGAGGCTTTCGTTGATAACCATCGACAGCGCCATCAGGAGGGCGGCACCGGCCGCGACCGTAGTCGGCCCATAAGCCTTTTTCAGGATCATCCCGATGCCACCCGCAGAAGGATAGGCATTCGACATCTTGATATAGGTGTAGGCACTGAACGCCGTGACGAAAGCGCCAGCCAGGAACGCCATCGGAAACCATGGTCCGGCCAGTTCGGCAATCTGACCGGTGAGAGCCAGAATGCCGGCACCGATCATCACCCCGGTGCCCATCGCCACGGCATCGAGAAGCGAAAGGCTGTTTTTCTCGTAGTCAGTGCTCATTGGTTGATCGGCTCCCGTTTCTGTTTACTTTGGATTCGCACGGTCGGGTCAGCACCAAGCCTGAGGGCAAGACGCCTGAGCGTATCGCCAGCGCTAACCGCCAAAACTGAAGACAATTCGGCCCCGCCGCGCAGCTCATCACGTCGAACGGATGAAAGGCGGAAGGCGGCTGAAAAACATTGTCAGGGTCAGGGCGTGTTATGAACGCAGCAGCCCAAAACCAGTCTTATCACCCCAAAGCCCCTTGACCGCACCGCGACCCACGCCTCGGGCAATCGGGAACGCCGAGATCGCGGCCGGCTCTGAACCGATGGCTGCGTAGATAGCCCCGACCTAGTGCCACCTGCACGCAATCGGCTCAGGCGGCGTCGATGGCGCGCACGAGCATATCGCGGACCTGTCCGGCGACTTTGTGAAGCTCGGCATTGTCTACCGCTTGCATGGAAGCGACTGGGTCGACAGCACTGACTTCGGTGCCGCCTTCGACACTGCGCAGGATCACGTTGCAGGGCAGCATCGCGCCTATGCGCGGCTCGATCCCGATAGCCTCCAAGGCCATCTTCGGATTGCAGGCACCCAAGATAAGATAGCCCTCAATGTCCGCATCGAGCTTCTTTTTCATGGTGGCCTTGACGTCGATCTCGGTCAGAACGCCGAAACCATTATCCGCGAGTGCGTCGCGGACGCGCTTGTCTGCATCGGCCAGTGTCGCACCCTGCAGCAAACGGTCATGTGTATAGTCCATTTTCAAATTCCTTCATCTTGCAATAGCATATCGGGCCGGCGTAAATCGCCGACCCTGTTGAGGGATAACCAATCGGATCTGGGATTAGTTGCCTTGCTGACCCTGCATTTTCGGGCTGCCGTCCTTCATCATCCCGCCCTGTCCAGACATCATGCCCTGATCGGAGCCAGCGCCGCCCTGTTGCATCATGCGTTCACGCATGGCCTGCATCCGTTCGATCCGCTCGGCTGGGGCCGTCATCTCTTCTGCGGTGATCTGCCCGTCGCCATTGGCATCGAGATGCTGAAAACGGTCGACCATCGACTCGCGAATGTGCGCGCTGTGCAGGGTTTCGAATTCGCCTAGCGAAAGCGTCCCGTCACCATCGGCATCGTATTCCGCCAAGAACCCTTCCAGAGCGGAGCGCGCTTCCTCGGCGGTGACAGTCCCGTCGCCGTCTTCATCAAGCATCTCCATCATGGCCATGCCGTGCATGCCACCCATCATCGACATGCCGCCGCCGCCCATCATGCCGCCGCCGCCCATCGAGCCGTGCATGCGCATCATCTCCTTCATGCCATGCCCCGAACCCATTCCACTGGGGCCTGCGCCACCATGTCGTGAGCTGCTGTCAGCGGATGCCGCCCCGGCTGCCAAAGCAAGCGCCATTGCAGTAAGTGAGATATTCCTAAGTACCGTCATCGCGTGGATCCTCCATTTTGCGTGATGACTCCAATGTCTGCGCTTTCACCGGAAATCTGAATGGGCGTCGGGGACTGATTTGTATCCGTATGTCGCAGCGGCCTGATCTGATACAAACGGAGACAAAACAGGCACTGACTGCCGGGTGTCGGTTTGGGTAGACAGGAACGGTAATGACAGAAAGCCCACATATACTCGTCGTCGACGACCACCGACAGATCCGGGAATCGGTCAGCCGGTTTCTGGAAAAGAACGGCATGCGCGCCACCGCAGCGAAGGACGCGATCGAGATGGACGCGCGCCTTGCAGACGGGCACTACGATCTTCTGGTGCTCGATGTCATGATGCCGGGCGAGAATGGGCTGTCCGTTTGTCAAAGGCTATCGGCCGAGCGAACGCTGCCGATCATCATGCTCACGGCGCTCGGTCAGGAGACAGATCGTATCGTCGGGCTTGAGATCGGCGCGGATGACTATCTGTCCAAGCCGTTCAATCCCCGAGAGTTGCTTGCGCGTATCAAGGCCGTTCTCCGACGTGCCTCGACCGAGGAAACCCATGCCGGCAGTTTCGCGGGCAAGCGCGTTCGCTTTGCAGGGCTGACGCTGGACACGGACATGCACATCATCGAGGAATCGCAAGGCAAACGGATCCCGCTGACTACAGCCGATCTTCGGCTGTTGACGGTCCTGCTCGAGCGGCCGCGCAGGGTGCTCAGCCGGAACCAGCTTCTTGATCTGACCGCCGGTCGTGCCGCTGGGCCAATGGACAGGAAGATCGACAATCAGATCAGCCGATTGAGGCGCAAGATCGAACCTGATCCGCTGCAACCACGGATCATCACAACGGTGCGCAACGGCGGCTACTGTCTGGCCACAGATGTGGAGGTGGTCGACTGATGCGCCCCTTCCGAACCCTCAGATCGCAACTGGTTCTCTTGATCGTCGTAGCACTCGCAGTGGCGCAGGCGATAAGCCTATGGCTGTTTGTCGACGAGCGCAGTCTGGCCATTCGCGCCGCACTGGGTTTCGAGGCTGCTGGCCGCGCCGCGAATGTTGCACGGTTGCTGGAGGAAGCACCGTCCGGCCTCCATGCCTCCATTCTCAGAGCCGCGAATTCTCCGCTCGTGCGGTTCGACATGAGTGATGCGCCTGCCGTGACCGATCCTGTCCATCATCACGGTGCCCCGATCAAGGCGCGGGTGCGCGCCTTGCTTGGCGACAGCTATAGCCGGGATATCCGCGTGGATATTGAAGAGATCGACGCCCCTGTTCTTCCGTTGCCTAATCTGTCACCGGGGATGGCCGAGATGCATCGCTCGATGATGCAGGGGCAAATGTCAGCCCTTGAGTTGAACCTGTCGATCGCGCTTTCCGATGGACAGTGGCTGAACGTCGGCACACGCTTCGAACGTCCACCGCTGCAATGGCCGTTCTTCTCGACATTCACCTTCGTCCTGACGGCTGGGCTTATTCTTGTTTCAGTCTGCTGGTTTCTGGTGACACGCCTGATCGGCCCTTTGCGCCGCTTGGCGGGTGCAGCAGAGCGGCTCGGACGCGGCGAGAACGCGACCCCCCTGCCCCTTGTCGGGCCCGCCGAAGTTAAGGACCTGACACGGGCCTTCAACAGGATGCAGGACCGCCTCACGCGTTTCGTCGCAGACAGGACAAGGTTGCTGGCGGCCGTTGGTCACGATCTTCGCTCGCCTCTCACCGCGCTCAGGGTCAGGGCAGAGATGGTCGACGATGCCGAGACCCGCGAAAGTCTGATCGAGTCCATCGAGGAGATGCAGTTCATGGCCGAAGCAACGTTGAGCTTCGCGGAGGATCTGACAGCGATCGAAGCGCCCGGGACCGTCGAGATTGGCGAGTACATCGGCGTCCTGTGCGAGGATATTGCCGGTCCGGTCGAGATTGCCGGCGGACCGACAGGATATGCCCGCGTACGCCAGTTTGCGCTGCGGCGTGCGATCCGCAATGTGATCGAGAACGCCGTTCGCTACGCCGGCGCGGCCCG
Source organism: Sulfitobacter sp. (assembly GCA_024637305.1). Taxonomy (GTDB): domain Bacteria; phylum Pseudomonadota; class Alphaproteobacteria; order Rhodobacterales; family Rhodobacteraceae; genus Sulfitobacter. Next base: position 4,379 of record JAGXFI010000129.1, on the reverse strand, counting down.
TGTGGCGTGGCGCGTTGAGGGGGGCGAGCTGGAAATTGAGGTTGCGGACAGAGGTCCGGGCATCCCACCCCAGCAAATGGAACAGGTTTTCGAGCCATTCTTCCGCCTTGAAGAGTCCCGGTCTCTGGAAACGGGCGGACATGGTCTCGGGCTCTCCATCGCGCGGTCGATCGTCCGGTCCCATGGCGGCGAAGTTCGGCTCGCGAACCGGATCGGCGGGGGCCTTGTCGTGACGATCACCGTGCCGCGCGTCGGCGAGACCGACGGCAATGACAACCGAACATTGAAGGAGACAGAGTATGCAATTCAAGACACTTATAATGGCACCGATTTTGGCAGCAGTCGCGATGCCCGCGGCAGCGGTTCAACACGGGGACGTACAAGGGAGGTATGACCACATGATGTGGGGAAACGGATACGGAATGCTTGGCGGTTTGATGATGATCGTCTTTTGGGGGGTGATCATTGCCTTGGTGGTGCTTGCCGTAAAATGGGTCTCGCCCAATCGGCCGGATGACGGGCGCGGAAAACGTGACGCTTTGGACATCCTGCGCGAACGCTTTGCCGCCGGCGAGATAGAAGAAGAGGAATTCGAGCGCCGAAAGAAGTCGCTGGAAAAGTAAGAGAACACCGCAGTATCGCAGAGCCCCTCAAGTGGCCTCATGCCGCCACGCCTGAGGCTTGGAGAAAAATCTCATCTGCAAAGGCGGAGTTAGCCGTGAAAAGCACTAAAGATTGGAAGAGTACGTCATGAAGAATACACGCCTTATTGCGGGGGCAGGATTGATCGCGGGCCTCGGTTTGGCTGGTTGGTTGATGCTGGGTTCCACAGCTGAGAATGGCGGGCACTCGATGGTACCGCCTGAAATCTCCGCGCCTGAAGGCGGATCCATTGTTCAGGTGCAGGTGCCGACCGAATTGTCGTCCGAGGCGCAGATCGGTCAACGCGGATATCAAGCCGCTTGCGCGGATTGCCACGGTAAGAATGCGGCGGGACGAAACGGTGTTGCGCCGCCGCTCGTGCACAAGATCTATGAACCCAGCCATCACGCCGACGCCGCCTTTCTGTTGGCAGCGCAGAACGGTGTACGGGCACATCACTGGAAATTCGGCAACATGCCTCCCGTCGAAGGCGTCACCCGCGCAGACGTGATGTCAATCACCACCTACATTCGCGAACTCCAGCGCGCCAACGGAATCAACTGAAGCGACTTTATCACTCTGCATTGCCGCACCCCAGTCAGACATCGGGGAAGAGCATGACCAGCTACCCGGACGCGAAGCTGCCGGGAAATACAAATACGGCAATGCTCACAGGGACGTGTATGTAAGCACGGGGAACGTCCTTTCCATTGCACCCCAAATTTGAAAAGGTCCGAGAAAATAGAAGGTAACCGCATTCATGTTGACCAGACGCCATTTCATTGTGACAGCCACTGCACTCTTTTCCGCGCCAGTCGCAGGTCCCGCTTTCGCAAGCACCTGGCCGACCGAGGCGGAGAAAGCTGCTTGGGACGCGCAAGTCACACCGCCTGACTTTGATCTGGCGACGACCAATCCTTGGGGGCTGCATCCGCGGCTGCTGCCACAGCGGGTTGAGGCGCGGGCCGGGCTCGTTCCCGGAGATATCCACGTCGATGCCGTGGCGCGGTATCTCTATCACATCGAAGCGGGTGGAACGGCCATGCGCTATGGCGTGGCCATTGGTCGGGACGGTCTTTATGAACCGGGCACCTACACGATCCGGCGCAAGGTGGAGTGGCCGCACTGGACGCCAACGGCAAACATGATCCGCCGCGACCCGGAAAACAACGCGCAATATGCGGATGGAATGGAACCCGGCCCGGGCAATGCGTTGGGATCGCGCGCGCTTTACCTGTTTGTTGGCGAAAGAGACACATATCTTCGGATTCACGGCACACCGGCACCGCGTTCAATCGGCACCCGCGCAAGCTCTGGCTGCGTGCGCATGGTCATGCCGCATATCAACCATCTTTACGAACAGGTCGAAACCGGTGTCACCGCTTTTCTTTATCCTGCCGAAGGTGACGGCCCGATTACTGCGCAAAGCTGAACGGCCCACCGCCATACCCTTGAGGGTGCCTGCGGAATCTCAGGCATCCCCCAAAGCCTTTGGCGACAAAGACCGAAGCGACCGTGCACCGCAAAGCAAAATCGGTTGACGCGCTTGTGCCGTGTCTTCGGTTATCCGGTCACCGGCACTGTATCCGCGCGCTTTGTACAGATCGGACTGCCCGATGGGGTGCGCAAGGGTAGCATCGTGGTCTCGACCGGACCGACATGACGATACCAATAGCACCCGTCTTCGGCTCTCAGGCGTACGGCCTTTAAGTCCTGGTGAGGCGCTGCGAGCGCAACGACCTGTTCCGGAACCTCTTTGAGAAAGGACGAGTCCGGTTTGGCTGGCTGGTCAGACGGCACATCGCAGGCTCCGAGTGCCAGCAATGTGATCGAGGCGACGATGAACCTGCGCAAAGAAACCGCTTTGTGGAACGTCTGGAGCAGTCTTGGTGGCCGACCCGTGCTTGATTTGATCATAACGTCTTGTTCCTTTTTTCTTCATTCATTCCGCTCAGGCCGTACATTGCCGATGACCGTTGAGAACGGATGTAAGATTGGCACCAAGTTCATCACATAGGTATCCCCCCTCTTGAACGAACAGGCAAGGCAGGTCCAGCCCCGCGATCGCGGCACCTATTCTGGCAAATCCGGGCGTCGTGACAGCAAGGCCTTTGAACGGATCGCCGGCAAACGCATCCAGACCCAGCGCCACGACGACCACATCCGCGCCGAAGGCTCTGATCCGTTGCAGTGCAACATCCAATGTCGCGAGATAGCCAGCATCATCCGTCCCCCGCGCCAGCGGCAGGTTCAGGTTGTAGCCCAGACCTTCGCCAGCCCCCCGTTCATGTGCCTGCCCCCAAAAGAACGGATAAAAGCGTTCGGGGTCCGCGTGGATCGAAACGGTCAGGACATCGCTACGGTGATAGAAGATGCCTTGCGTTCCGTTCCCGTGATGCACGTCTACATCCAGAATTGCCGGGCGCAGACCTTTGGCGCGCAAACGCTCGGCCGCGATGCCCGAATTGTTCAAAAAGCAGAAGCCTCCGGCCAGATCCCCGAATGCATGATGGCCCGGAGGGCGCGACAGCGCATAGGTGGATTTTTCGCCCGCAAGGATAAGATCCGCCCCTGTGATGGCGGTCTGCGCGGACCAATAAGCGGCCTCCCAGGTGCCTTCTGCGATCGGGCAGGCGGTATCGACCTGATGAAATCCCGCCTGACCGACGGCGGATTTGGGATAACTGTCGGATCGGTTGGCGGGGTGAATGTTGGGAATGACCTCATCCCCGGCACCGTCGATGCGTTTCCATCGGGTATGAATATTTTCCAAAAACGTCAGGTATTCTGGCGAATGAAGTGCCGCGATCGGGCCGATCCCCACGTCTTTCGGAGTCTCGACACTGTATCCGGCCTCCTTTGCGCCAGTCAAAAGCCGATCGATCCGTTCGGCCTGTTCAGGGTTCGGCAGAAGTGCTCCGTTTGCCATGAAGTGGCGCGGCTGGTGTTTCCACTGGCGGTCGTCGAATATGGCTTTCATTCCGTTCCTTTCAGTTTCTTGAGCGGCGCACCGGTCAGAAACATGTTGGTCTCGTCAGTTTGGGCCACGAATCCGAGCCGGTCATAGGCTGCCCGTGCGCCCGGATTGTCGTCATAGACGGTAAGTTTCAAAAAACACCCGTCGTTCCGGCGCTCAGCTTCATGCAAGGTTCGGGCCAGCAAGCGCCGGGCCAACTGGCGGCCACGGGAGGATTCCGCGACCCATAGGTCACTGACGAACATCCCACTGCCACCGCGCGTGGTGGAAAACACCTGCGTGGCGAGAACCGCGCCTACTGGCGTACCGTGTTGCAAAGCTATCAGAGCCAGGCAACTAGCTTGGGGACCGCAAACCGCCGCCTCAAGTGCTGACCGGTCAGCCACATATACATCGCCGAGGTCCGATGCCAGCTGCCGCAACGCGGTCTCGAGCAACGGCAGGTTTTCCCGTGTCACGGGTATGATCGAGATCCCGTCCATCTGTCAGATTGCGGTCCGGTCGGCACCCTTGAGGTCCAGCATCTCGCGCGCTTCGTCGGGGGTGGCAACGGTACGCCCCAGGTCCTCGACGATGCGTCGGATCTTGTGGACCTGTTCGGCGTTATTCTTGGCCAGCTTACCGCGCGCGATCATCAGGCTGTCCTCAAGCCCGACGCGGACGTGGCCACCCAGAATGGCGGACATGGTGATCAGCGGCATCTGGTGCCGCCCCGCCGCCAGCACCGAAAACGTATAGCTGTCACCGAAAAGCTTGTCGG
>JAGXFI010000128.1 GCA_024637305.1 Sulfitobacter sp. | reverse complement strand
CGCTCCAGCGCGGGCAGGGCGCGGGCCGTGGTGATCTGGTCCGCATGATAACGCGCGCCGGTCATCTCGATCAGCGCGATGTCGCGGTCGAGCCCCATCCGCTCGGCCATCGGCGACACTGCCGGCAGGCCGCGCAGAGACGCGAACTTGCCGCTTGTCGCCGCTGCACCCGCGCTCAATGTCGGTTCCTGTGGATGCGCGATCACCAGTGCGCCAAGCGAGCGCGCGTAGGTCAGCGCCCGCGAGAAGACCTTGGCATCGCACACCACACGGTCGCAGTCGGTGAACGCGGCGGCCCCTGCGTCCATGAGAAAGCCGATCTCGGTCATCTCGCGACCCTCGCGGCCTTTCGTCAGCGCGGCCATGTGGACGACGTTCACGGGCGACACGGCCTGCGCGCGGCGCGTTACGAATTCCAGCACCTCGGGGCTGTCGATTGAGGGCGACGTGTCGGGGCGGGTGACCATCGTGGTCACGCCCCCTGCCGCCGCCGCCAAACCGGCGGAGCGGTAGCTTTCCTTGTGCCGTTCTCCTGGCTCGCACACCTTGACGCCCAGATCGACGAGTCCCGGCGCAAGATATTTGCCGCCGCAATCAATTCTCTGCGCCCCGGTGTCGCTGGCAATATCGCCGCTCGTCATGGCCGTGATCCGGCCGTGCGTGACGGTCAGGGTGCCTTCTGTCACCGTGCCGCTTTCCGGGTCGATCAGGCGGGCGTTGGTGAAATGCAATGTCATGAGGTCATTCCGTTTCGCACATCAAGAATTTTTGCGGCAACCGCGCGAGGATTGCGCAGATAGGGCATTTCCACACGTTGACCGCTGTTGAGCTTCACGATCACGGACCAACCAAGGCGGGTATCGGTGTCCTCGATCTCTGCCAAAGGGATCTGCGCATCACCTTCATAGCCGCTGTGCAGCAATGCAGTCGGCGTCAGTGTCCAGCGATCACGCCGCGCGATGCGCCATTTTGTCAGATCATCGAACGCAAAATAAACGGTCAGAACCAGCGGCAGAAAAAGGATTTCAATCCGTACGCCCCCGACGAATAAGAACACGACCGCAAACGCGGCCAACGTCAGCGTGGCGGTGATCACCGTGCGCCGCATGAACATCCGAAGTGCGGGACGCCATTGTTCCAGCGCCTCTGTCATCCGGCCATCCAGACCATTCCGCCGGCTACCGCGAAAGCAACGAGCAAGGCGATCATCGCGATCCGTCCTGACATTTTGGGGTCGGGCTTGGGCTCCTTCATGTCAGCAGCCAGATCAGGCCAATCACCAGTAGAACGGCGATTGCAACGATGACCAACGCGTTCCCCGGACGCCCCTTTGGCGGTTTGGCTGGTGTCAAAGGTGCCACGCCGGAATAGGGCTGTGCCGCTTCGCTGTCGATCGGGGGAGCGGACGTTTGCGCAGCTTCCTCGCGATAGGTGCCGATCAGCGTGAGATCGGGTGTTGCACGGAGCGTGACGTCGCGTCCTGCAAACGCTCCGGGGCGCAAAAGCAGAACATAGCCATCCAGCGCGTCAAGCCGCGTCCGGTCCGGCGCAACCTCGGCTTCCGCCGCGCCTTGTCCATCAATCAGATAACGTGACAGACCGACGCCGGTCAGGTCTGACAAGGCGAACAGCTCAATGGCGCTGTCTGGGACATCCTGCCCCAGCAACTCCGACGCCAGATCCGCCTTGCTGCGGGATTCGGACGCCCGCGCCATGTCTGGAATAGGGCGCGAGACGGCGAAGACCCGCAAGACGCCCGTTTCGGTTCCGGGGATAGTTAGCTGTTTCATGCTGCACCCTTTCGGCTGTCATTGAGATTTCGTGCCAGCAGGTCCATTGCGGCCATGCGGACAGCGACACCCATTTCCACCTGATCCTGAATCACACTGCGGTTGATGTCATCCGCCAGTGTGCCGTCTATCTCGACGCCGCGATTCATCGGGCCGGGATGCATCACGATGGCGTCTGGCTTGGCGTGGGATAGTTTCTCGGTATCCAGCCCAAATCGATGGAAATATTCCCGCTCGCTGGGGATAAAGCCGCCATCCATGCGTTCTTTTTGCAGTCTCAGCATCATGACGACATCGACATCCGCCAGACCCTTTTCCATGTCGTCAAAGACTTCGACGCCGAATTCTTCAATTTGTGACGGCATCAGTGTCGGCGGGCCAATGAGACGGATGCGGTTTTCCATCTTGCCCAGCAGCATGATGTTGGACCGCGCAACGCGGCTGTGGGCAATGTCCCCGCAAATGGCGATGGACAGACGATGCAAACGCCCCTTCGCGCGACGGATCGTCAGGGCATCCAGCAAGGCTTGGGTGGGGTGTTCGTGCCGCCCGTCGCCTGCATTCAGCACGGCGCAGTTGACCTTTTGCGCCAGCAGATCGACGGCACCTGACTGCGGGTGGCGCACGACCAGCAGATCGGGATGCATGGCATTGAGCGTCATCGCCGTATCGATCAGCGTTTCGCCTTTCTTGATCGAGGACGCCTGCATCGCCATGTTCATCACGTCCGCGCCAAGGCGCGTGCCGGCGATTTCGAAACTTGCCTGGGTCCGGGTCGAGTTTTCGAAAAACATGTTGATCTGGGTCATCCCGGCCAAGGCGTCGGCATGTTTGTGAGGCTGCCGGTTCAGATCGGCGTAGCTGTCGGCGAGGTCCAGAAGCGTTGTGATATCAGCGGGGCTGAGTGGTTCTATGCCGAGTAAATGACGGTGGGCGAAACTCATGGCGGAAACCTTGCGCAATTTCATGCCTTATAGGGCTACGGGCTTCCTGCGGCAACCGATGCGGAGCAAGAGTTTCGTGCGGGGGAGCGGTATTCCAGTCCCCGACGAAGGAGGGATTTCGGATCGTCGCAAGGGGGCGTAAGGTTCAGCAGTGGAATCAGTGGAATGGCATAAGGCGCGGGCACAGCTGGAATGGCTGCTGGAACTGGGCGTGGATGAATGCATCGGCGACGCGCCGGTGGATCGTTACGCCCTTCCGGAAAAGCGCGAGAAGCAAACAAAACCACAGGCGATGGCGATACCTGCCGTGATCGCCGGGTCAGATCCGGTCGCGGAGGCCGAGAGAGCGGCTGCCGCTGCCGGATCACTCGATGCCTTGCGCGCGGCGATGGAGGCGTTTGATCTGTGCGACCTCAAGCAAGGCGCACGCAATATGGTTTTCTCTGATGGCGACCCGTCCGCAAGCGTGATCATCATCGGGGAGGCACCGGGTCGCGACGAGGACCGCGTCGGGCGGCCTTTTGTCGGCGAGGCAGGCAAGTTGCTGGACCGGATGCTCGCCGCCATCGACATGGGGCGGGTGCATCCGAAATCCCCGGTCTATATCACGAACACGCTGCCCTGGCGCCCGCCGCAGAACCGCGAGCCAAAACAGGACGAGATCGCGATGATGCAACCTTTCTTGCTGCGGCATATTGATCTGATCGCGCCGAAAGTGTTGGTTCTGATGGGCAATACGGCCTGTCAGGCGCTGCTGGGCAGGCGCGGTATCCTGCGGTTGCGCGGCCAATGGGGCGAGGCGGCAGGGCGTCCTGCGCTGCCGATGTGCCATCCGGCCTACCTGTTTCGCACGCCTTCGGCCAAGCGCGAAGCATGGGCTGATCTGCTTGCGCTCAAAGCGCGGATTGAGGGTCTATGATCGACCCGCTGATCCTGCTGGCGTTTTTTCCTGCCGCGCTGGCGCTGAACCTCACACCGGGGGCTGACATGATCTTTTGCCTCGGGCAGGGGTTGCGATCCGGTCCGTGGGCGGCAATCGCAGCAAGTGGCGGCGTGGCGGTCGGCGGGATGATACACATGACCCTGGCGGGCCTTGGATTGGGCGCAATCGTCGCGGCTGTGCCTTGGGCATTCGACGCGATCCGTTGGGTCGGTGTGGCCTATCTGCTGTGGCTGGCGTGGCACGCGTTCCGGGGTGAACAGGATCGGCCTGAAACGCCTGCCAAACCACCAAAAGCGGCATTCCGTTACGGTTTGATCGTCAACCTGACGAACCCCAAGGTAATCCTGTTTGTCCTGGCGTTCGTGCCCCAGTTCGTCGTGCCCGAGGCGGGGCCGGTCTTGGTTCAGTTTCTCATTTTCGGCGCGATCATCGCGGTTGGCGGTTTCATCATCAACGCGGGCGTGGGTATTTTTGCGGCGGGTGCGGGGCGCAAACTGGCCCGGGGCAGCCGCATGCTTGGCTGGATCACCGGCAGCATTTTCGCGGCCCTCGCGGTCCGTCTGGCCATAATGGAGAAAACATGAGCCGAATTGACGAAACCCTTGATTTCATCCCCGTTCGTATCGCCATCCTGACCGTTTCGGACACCCGTGATCTGGCGCAGGACCGTTCCGGCGACGTCCTGGTGGATCGGTTGGAAGCGGCAGGGCATATCCTCGCTGATCGCAAGATCATCCGTGACGAGCGCGCGGACATCGCCGCGCAACTGCGAAGCTGGTGTGCCGACCCGGACATTGATGTGATCATCAGCACGGGCGGGACCGGATTGACCGGGCGCGACGTGACAGTCGAAGCGCACCGTGACGTCTATGAAAAGGAAATCGACGCTTTCGGTACGGTTTTCACCATCGTCTCCATGCAAAAGATCGGAACGAGTTCCGTGCAGTCCCGCGCCACGGGCGGCGTCGCGAACGGCACCTACCTGTTTGCGCTGCCCGGATCGCCCGGTGCCTGCAAGGACGCGTGGGACGAAATATTGCAACGTCAGCTGGATTATCGCCACCGGCCCTGCAACTTCGTCGAGATCATGCCGCGGTTGGACGAACACAAGCGCCGGAAATAATTTCGGCGGAAACCCGGCGCGCCACCGTATAACATGTGATTTGGTATTTCCGCGCTGGCCTATAAATTGATCTTATAGGGTTTGAGGTTGCAGCTGTATGCGTTTTCTCTTTCGAAGCATGGTCGGGCTGTTCCTGACCGCTGTCACGCTTGCATTGCTGGTCTGGGCCGGTGTGCTGGTCCGGGGTGCGGTGCAAGAGCGGATGGCCGATGACACCCGTGCACCGCCGGCACGAGAACGTATATTCTCGGTAAATGTCGTATCCGCCGTCGAAGGGGTTCATTCACCCGTGCTTGAAAGTTTCGGCGAGATCGCAAGTCGCCGCACGCTGGAGCTGCGCGCCGCTAGCGGTGGGCGTGTCGTGTTCCTGTCTGACAGTTTCGAGGATGGCGGTGCCGTCAAGGCTGGCGAAGTGCTGGTGCGGATAGATCCTGCGGACGCGCTATCTGCGGTGGACCGTGCCAAGAACGATCTTGCCGATGCCGAAGCCGAACAAAGGGATGCAGCGCGGGGGCTTGCGCTTGCGCGCGACGAGTTGCTTGCCGCGCAAGCGCAGGCGGAGCTGCGCGAAAAGGCGTATCAGCGCCAACTTGATCTGGCGGAACGCGGCGTCGGAACCACAGCTGCAAGCGAAACGGCGGAACTGGCAGTCTCTGCGGCCCAGCAGGCAGTACTGGCGCGACGTCAGGCAGTGGCGCAGGCCGAGGCGCGTGTCGATCAGTCCGCCACCCGCACCGCGCGCGCGCGATTGGCGCTGGCCGAAGCGGACCGGCGGCTGACGGACATGGTGATCACCGCCCCCTTCAGCGGCACGCTCAATGCGACGAACGTGGTCGAAGGACGGTTGGTGACCCAGAACGAACGATTGGCGGAGCTTATTGATCCTGACGATCTCGAGGTGTCGTTCCGCGTCTCGACCGCGCAATACGCGCGGTTGTTGGATGCCACGGGCGATCTGATCCTCGCGGACGTGACGGTTACACTGGAAGCCGCGCGCGTGGATCTGGCTGCCACAGGGCGGATCACCCGCGCCAGCGCATCGACGGGTGAGGGGCAGACGGGACGTTTGATCTTTGCCGCTCTTGAGCGTCCGGCAGGCTTCAAACCAGGCGATTTTGTCACTGTTCATGTGGCGGAACCACCGCTTTTGAATGTCGTGCCGCTGCCCGCGTCGGCGGTGGATGCCCAAGGGTCCGTACTCGTGCTGGGCGAAGGCGACCGGTTGGAGGCCGTCGCGGTCAATGTTCTGCGCAGGCAGGGTGACAGCGTTCTGGTGCGCGGTCCCATTGCTGGGCGCGAAGTGGTAGAGGCCCGTTCGCCGCTTTTGGGGGCTGGCATTGCGGTCAAGCCCTTGCGAAAAAGTGCCGCACCTGCGCCACCTGCTCCGCCCGAGATGCTGGAGTTGAGCGATGACCGTCGCGCACGGCTGGTGGCATTTGTCGAGAACAGCGAACGGATGCCGCAAGAAGACAAGGCGCGCGTTCTTGCGCAGTTGGCGCAACCGACGGTTCCCGCAGACATGGTTGCGCGAATCGAAAGCCGTATGGGGGGATAACCAATGGCACGGAACATTCCGCGCGCGGCTGGTGGCCTTCTGTCCTATTTCGTGCGCCACAGAACGGCGGCGAACCTGCTTCTGGTGGTTTTGCTGGTCGCGGGCGTCGCCTCTGCGCCCAACATGCGTGCACAGTTCTTTCCGGATGTGATCATCGACAACGTCAGCGTTACGACCGTCTGGCAAGGTGCCGGCGCGGACGATGTGGATGCTGCCATCGTGCAGGTTCTGGAACCGGCGCTTTTGGGCGTCGAAGGCGTGGAATCTTCTTCCAGCACTTCGCGCGAAGGACGCGCGGTCATCAATCTGGAATTCGATCCGGGCTGGGACATGGCGCGTGCGGCGACCGATGTGCAAACCGCCGTAGATGCGATCACCATCTTGCCCGAAGACGCGGAGGACCCCGTCGTGCGGCGCGGCGCGTGGCGCGACAGGGTTACCGATGTGGTGATCACAGGGCCAATCGGGCCGGAACAACTGGGCCGTTTCGCAGATGAATTCGTTACGCGCCTTTTTGCTGTGGGTGTCACACGAACGTCGATCCAGGGTGTCGCCGCACCGCAAGTTCTTGTCGAGGTGCCCAGCGCCAATCTGATCGCCTATGACGTGACGATGGCCCAGGTCGCCGCCGCGATTGCCGGAGAGGTCGATGCCGATCCTGCAGGCGATGTGGCCGGCGCAAATGCGCGGGTCCGGACCGGTGTCGCCAAGCGCAGCGCGCAGGATATCGCTGGCATCGTTCTGCGCACCGGTGCCGACGGGTCCAGCCTGACGATCGGGGATGTCGCAACCGTCATTGCGCAGGGCATAGACCGCGAGCGCAGCTTCTTCGTGGGCGACGATCCGGCGGTGTCTGTGCGCGTCGACCGCTCGGACAGGGGCGATGCCATCGCCATTCAGGAGCAGGTGGAAAAGGTCGCGGCTGAGCTTCAGGCAAGTTTGCCGGCCGATGTCACGGTAGAATTGATCCGCACACGCGCCGCTGCAATCACCGGGCGGCTAGATCTGCTGATCGAGAACGGTCTGTTGGGGTTGGCGTTGGTCGTCGGGTTATTGTTCCTGTTTCTCAACGCACGCACGGCGTTCTGGGTGGCCGCGGGGATCCCGGTGGCGATGGGGGCCGCCATCGCGCTGATGTATCTGGGTGGGCTGACGATCAACATGATCTCGCTTTTCGGATTGATCATCACGCTGGGGATTGTGGTGGATGACGCCATCGTGGTCGGCGAACATGCCGATCACCGCTACCGGAACTCTGACGAGAGCGCGGTAGAGGCGGCGGAGAACGCGGCGCAGCGCATGGCGATGCCTGTTTTCGCCGCGACGCTCACGACGATCATCGCGTTCTTCGGGCTGGTTGCTGTCGGCGGGCGCTTTGGTCACCTGATCCAGGACATTCCCTTTACGGTCATCGCGGTGCTGGCCGCGTCGCTGGTGGAATGTTTCCTGATCCTGCCGCATCACATGGCACATGCGCTTGCGGGAACTCAGAGGGCGTTGAAATACAGCCGCGGCAAGTTGCTGGCGGGCTTTGTGACGACCGGTCTGGTTATGATCGCCCTGACAGCGGCCACGATCTACGCCGGCGCTTATCTTGCGGCCAGATATGCCGAAAACCCCGACTTTGCCGTCGCGTTCGTGGATGCGCTGCAATGGGCCGCCGCAGTCGTTCTGGGGTTGATGGCCGTGACGTTGTTGCTGGTACCTCCGGCAAGGCGCGCCTATGTGCGGGCGGTCGGGACGCACGGACTGGATACGCCATCCTACGTCGTGAACCTAGGTTTCGTGTTTCTGCGCGAACGGCTTTTCCGCCCCTTGATGGCGGGCGTGATCGCCGCGCGCTATGTTGTGTTGGCCGGTCTGCTGGCCGTTTTCGCCAGCCAAGCGGCCCTATTCATCAGCGGCGACGTCCCGTGGCGATTTTTCAACGCCCCCGAACGCGGATCGGTCACTGGCAATTTCATCATGGCCGAAGGTGCCACGCGCGCCGATACCCTGGAGATGATGCGCGAGATGCAACGCGCGACCGAGGCGCTCGGTGCCGAGTACGCGCAAAAGCATGGCACGAATCCGCTGGATTACGTGATCGCGCAGGTGGGGGGCAATGCGGGCTTTGGGCTGGCCGGTGCGGACAGCAAGGATGACGACCTTCTGGGCGGCATATCGATCGAGCTTATCGACGCGGACCTGCGGCCCTATTCCAGTTTCGCGTTCGTCGCCGAATTGCAGGACCGCGTGGTCAACCACCCGCTGGCGGAAACGGTCAGCTTTCGCGGCTGGCGTTCGGGACCGGGAGGGGATGCGCTGGACGTTCAGTTCTACGGGGCCACGACAGATGTGCTGAAGGGCGCGTCGGAGGATCTGCAAGCGGCGCTGCGTCAATTTCCCGAGGTTAGCGTGGTGCAGGACAACCTTGCGTATGACAAGGAAGAGTTGATCCTTGATCTGACACCGCAGGGGCAGGCGCTTGGCTTTACCATCGACACGCTGGGGCGTGCCTTGCGCAACCGTCTTGGCGGGATAGAGGCCGCGACATTTCCGGACGGTCCGCGCAGTGCTGCGATTCGCGTGGAATTGCCCGAGGGCGAACTTACAGCAGACTTTCTGGATCGCACGCAAATGCGGACGCCGGCGGGGCAGTATGTCGCATTGGCCGATATCGTCAGCGTGGACCGGCGTACCGGCTTCAACACCGTGCGGCGCGAGAATGGGATCCGACTGATCTCTGTCACCGGGGACATCTCCGAGGACGACCCCGCACGCGCCTCGCAAATCACGCAACTGCTTGAAACGGAGATCTTGCCGGGCATCGCGTCCGAGCGGCAGGTCGAATGGCGTCTGTCGGGACTGAGCGAGCAGGAAGACACCTTTCTGAACGAAGCGCTAACCGGTCTGATCCTGTGCCTCACGGGGATTTTTCTGGTGCTGGCCTGGGTCTTTGGCAGTTGGACGCGGCCCATCGTCGTGATGGCGATCATTCCTTTCGGTCTGGTGGGGACAATCTATGGCCATGCGCTTTGGGATGTGCCGCTGAGCATGTTTACCGTGGTCGGCCTGTTGGGAATGACGGGCATCATCATTAACGATTCCATCGTGCTGATCACGACCATCGACGAATATGCCAAGGATCGCGGGTTGGTTCCGTCGATCATCGACGGGGCGGCCGACCGATTGCGGCCCGTGATGTTGACCACGATGACCACGGTGCTAGGCATGGCTCCGCTGCTTTATGAGCAAAGCCAGCAGGCGCAGTTTCTCAAGCCTACGGTGATTACGCTGGTCTATGGGCTGGGCTTCGGAATGGTGCTGGTGCTGTTGGTGGTGCCGGCGTTGCTGGCGGCGCAGCACGATGTCGGGCGTCAGATTCGCGCCATGCGCCGTGGTTTGCGTGCCCCGGTGGCTCGGTTGCGTTGGGGATTGACCATCATCTGGGCGCTGTTGCTGTGCTGGGGCGTTGTCACACTTGGCTGGGCAGCATGGCGTGGCAATGTCCATTCCGCTGTAACCGATGCATTGCCCGTTATTGCACCGTTCAGTCCGATGGCGGGTGCCGTGATCGCGTTTGTCGGTGGGGCGGCGTTGCTGACGCTTGGTGGATATCTAGTCGGTGCGGCGGGAATTGCCGTTTGGCGTTTAACCGGCCGTGCATCCCAATAGCTCTACGGCGTGGCGCTTGCCCAGAACCGTGAACTTGATCGCCGACCGGTCAAGCGCAAGCGCCTTGCCGTCAACCGAGACCATATCCGCGGTCGCCGTCAGGGTGTTGCCGCTGCGCTTCGTGTCCGCTTCGCTTACCCAGATATCCGTGCGCCCCGGTTCGATCACCACAACCTCCTGCCCGCCGGTATCCGGCAGGGACAACCGTGCGGTAATTTCCAGACCCCCGGATTTTGGCCGGACAGAGCATGTCGCGCCATCTGCACCGGCTTCGGCGGCAGTATACGGGCGCTCCGCCAAGGCAGCGGCGATGGCAGGTGTCGGCGTGCCGCCCGAAGCGGCCAGCGTTGCCGAGACCGTCAAGGTCTTAGGGATGCAAATGTCATGACACACGCCGATATCGACGCTCAATGCCACGGTGACGGGCTGTCCATCGCGTTGAGGCCGCACATGCAGTGGCAGTATGACCTGATCGCTATATCCGATGGAGCGCATGCCGCTTTGGTCAAAAACCTCAGGTGTCGGCCACGACACGGCGACACCGTCCAGATTGCCCGATCCGGTCCAGTCGAATTCCGGAGGGATTCCCGCATCCCCGGGTGTCCGCCAATAGGTCTTCCAACCGGGGGCCAAGGTCAGGCGCAAGCCCGTGACCTGCGTTCCGTCCGCCTGACGCCAGCCTTCGACCAGCTCTGCGGTCACAGGCGTGCGGAGGCTGTCCTGAGCAAGCGCTGGCTGAATTCCTGCGCACAGCAAAACAGAGGTGAGGGTTGCGATCTTCATCTCTAATAGATGCGCTTGCGGAACGCTTTTGCCAAGTCACGATTGGGTCAGCGATGTTTCGCCGTCACTGTTGCAAGGCGCGTTGCGCAACGGCATGGTTGATTAGATAGCAAGCACGAACGGAGTCGGAATGAACCTGACGGGTCAGATGTTGGTGGCCATGCCCGGAATGGGCGATCCGCGTTTTGAGCAAACGGTGATTTATCTTTGCGCCCATTCCGACGAAGGGGCCATGGGGCTCACAGTGAACAAGCCTGCCACCGATCTTACGCTGGGCGAAGTTCTCGACAAACTGGATATTGACCTGACAGGCCCGGCCTCGGGACTGACCGTGCATGTCGGCGGGCCGGTCGAGATGGGGCGCGGTTTTGTGCTGCATACGGATGACTACGAATCAAAGCTGGAGACGCTGGCGCTGCCGGGCGGGCTTGGCATGACCGCGACGCAAGATATCCTCGAAGATATTGCTGCCGGCGACGGGCCTGAAAAGGCTTTGTTCATGCTTGGTTACTCGGGTTGGGGGCCGGGACAGCTCGAGGCGGAAATCGCGCAGAACGGCTGGCTTACCTGTGACGGCACGCGCGAATTGATCTTTGACCCTAATGATGACGACAAATGGCTGGCGGCGCTCAAGTCGCTCGGGATTGATCCGCTCGGGCTTTCGTCGACAGCCGGTCGCGCCTAACCATCGCGTGGTGCGGCAGCGCGGCGCAGGCGGTCGTTGATGGCGCGTCCCAGCCCCTTGTCGGGGATCGGGGCGACGGCGATGGGCGATTTCATGGCGTTGAGGTGATGCAGCGCGTCGAACAGACGCGCCGCGGCCTCGTGAAGGTCACCCGATGCGGACAAGGTCAGATCACCTGCGATTTCGCCAAAGCCAAGATGCACTTCGCCGGTTTTCGCGTAACGGGCGTTCAACCTGATCGTGGCATCCGGCGCATAATGCGAGGCAAGCTGGCCCGGGGCGGTGATGCTGTCTCCGGCACGGCCCAAGGGCGCGCCCATGGCGTCTTCGATGGCCTGCGCGGGGATCCCGCCTTCGCGCAGGAGAACCGGTGCGCCCGCCAATCCGATGATCGTGCTTTCCAGACCGACATCGCAGGGTCCGTCATCGAGAATCGCAGCAATCCGGCCAGACAGGCCAGCAGACACATGCGCCGCCGTGGTCGGGCTGATCTTGCCCGACAGGTTGGCCGAGGGGGCGGCGACAGGTCCGTCGAAAGCCCGCAGCAGGCTTTGCGCGGCGGGGTGACCCGGAACCCGGATCGCGACCGTTTCGAGACCGGCAGTCACAAGGCGCGACAGCCCGCGTCCGTCGCGCAACGGCAAGACCATCGTCAGGGGACCGGGCCAGAAGGCTGCCGCCAGCATTTCGGCGGTATCGTTCCACATCACATAGCGCTGGGCCGTTGCCACATCCGCCAGATGCACGATCAGCGGGTTGAACTGCGGCCTACCTTTCGCTGCGAAAATGGCGGCGACTGCCGTGTCGTTGCGGGCATCGCCGCCCAGACCGTAAACCGTCTCTGTCGGGAAGGCGACAAGCGCGCCGTCCGACAGCAGCGCGGCCGCACGGGCGATGCCCTCTGCATCGTTGCGCAGGATTTCGGTGGCGACCGTCATGGCCGTTCCCCCTTGTGACGCCGCGTTTCGGGTTGCGGAAGCAGGCCTGCACGTTACATCCTGCCCCCGGACGCCTTGGCTTTAGCCGCGTAGTCGGGATTTGCCAAGCGCGCCGGATGATGGAGAATGACCCGATGCCCTACCGTGCCACTGCAGAAGACTTCAATTTTCTCTTTGATCATGTCGTACCGCTTGCCGTGGTCCGCGAGACGGAACGGTTTTCCGAAGCGACAGATGATGTGACGCGGGCCATCCTGTCCGAAGCCGCGAAAATGTGCGACGAGATTCTCGCTCCGCTGCAACGGAACGGCGATCTGACACCAGCGCGGCTTGAGAACGGGGTGGTGCGCACCTCGCCCGGCTTTGACAAGGGGTTCCAGGCGATCGCAGAGGGGGGCTGGATCGGGATGTCGGCGGACCCCGAATATGGCGGCATGGGCCTGCCGATGGCGCTGACCTCGGCTGTCAACGAGATGATGAGCGGCGCGTGCCTCTCGTTGCAACTTGCCCCGCTGATGAGCCAGGGCCAGATCGAGGCGCTGGAACATCATGCGTCTGACGAGATCAAGGAGATCTACCTGCCCAAGCTGATTTCCGGTGAATGGACCGGCACGATGAACCTGACGGAGCCACAGGCGGGGTCTGACGTGGGCGCGCTGGTGTCCAAGGCTGAACCCGACGACGATGGAAGCTACAAGATCAACGGACAGAAGATCTATATCAGCTGGGGCGACAATGATTTTGCGCAGAACGTCTGCCATCTGGTGCTGGCGCGTCTGCCCGGTGCGCCTGCCGGTACGAAGGGAATCAGCCTGTTCCTGGTGCCCAAGTTCATACCCAATGAAGATGGCTCGCCGGGGCAGCGCAATGGCGTGAATGTCGTAAGTCTTGAGCATAAGCTGGGTCTGCACGGCTCCCCCACTGCCGTGATGCAGTACGATAATGCAAAGGGTTGGATGATCGGCGCGGAGCAGGGCGGAATGGCGGCAATGTTCACGATGATGAACAACGCGCGTCTTGGGGTCGGCGGACAAGGCATAGGGGCCGCCGAAGGCGCATATCAGCATGCGTTGGCCTATGCGATGGACCGCAAGCAAGGCCGCAGTCCGATTGAAAACGGCAGTGGCACGATCATGGATCACGCGGATGTGCGCCGGATGCTGACCACGATGAAGGCGGACATTTTTGCCGCCCGCGCCATTGCCTTGTCCAACGCGGTGGCGATCGACATGTCCAATGCCACCGGCGATCCTGACTGGAAGGCGCGGGCGGCACTGCTGACCCCGATCACCAAGGCGTTCGGCACGGATACCGGAATTGCAGTGGCTGAAACCGGCGTTCAGGTGCATGGCGGCATGGGGTTTGTCGAAGAAACCGGGGCCGCGCAGTTCAGCCGCGATGTGCGGGTCACCGCGATCTATGAAGGGACCAACGGCATTCAGGCGATGGACCTTGTCGCGCGCAAGATGATGGATGGCGGCGAAGCGGCTTCGCGTCTGATGGACGAAATCGAAGCCGATGCCGAAGCTGCGCGCGACACGTTCCCCCGCATGGCCGACGCCGTCTGGCAAGCCTCCGAAAGCCTGCGCGAGACGACCGAATGGCTGGTGGCGCAGAATGATCTGCAAGACCGTTTTGCCGGTGCGGTGCCTTATCTGCGCGCCTTTGCCCGCGTTCTTGGCGGTCACTACCACCTCAAGGCCGCGATGGCCGATCAGGGCGGCGCGCGTGAAAAGCTGGCGCGTTTCTATATCCAAAGGCTTTTGCCCGAGCATACCGGCCTTTTGGCGCATGCGCAGGCAGGGGCGGATGGGCTTTATGCGTTGAGCGCGCAAGAGTTGGCGTCGTAATGGCCGATACCGCACCCACAGGATTACGCTACCCTTGGGACACGCCACCCGACCCCGGAACAAGCATCGAAGTCGCGCCCGGCGTCTTGTGGATCCGACTTCCGCTGCCGATGAAGCTGGATCATGTAAACGTCTACGCGCTTGACGAGGGCGATAGCTGGACGATCGTGGACACCGGCTTCGCGTCGAAAAAATCCAAAGCGATCTGGACCGAGGTGATGGCAGGACCATTGGGCGGGAAACCGGTGTCCCGTGTCGTGGTCACGCATCATCATCCCGATCACATCGGTCTTGCCGGATGGTTCCAGACCGAACATGGCGCGGAGCTGGTCACGACCCGCACTGCATGGTTGACCGCGCGCATGCTCACGCTGGATGTGCAGGACGCACCCAACCCGGAAACGCTGGCGTTCTACCGCGCTGCGGGCATGGACACCGCAATCTATGACAAGCGCGCGGGCGAGCGTCCTTTCAACTTTGCCGATATCGTGGACCCGTTGCCACTCGGGTACACCCGCATCCAGCAGGACGACACGATCGTTATGGGCGGACGTGCCTGGGATGTGCACATGGGTAACGGTCACGCGCCGGAGCATGCGACATTCTGGAGCCGTGACGATAATCTTGTGATTCCAGGCGACCAGATTCTGTCGTCGATCAGCCCGAATGTCGGTGTTTACGCCACTGAACCGATGGCCGACCCCATCGGCGAATGGCTTGAGGCCTGCGAGCGGTTGGAGCCCTTGGGCCGCGAGGACCATCTGGTTCTGGGGGGGCATAAACTGCCATTCACAGGCTTGCCGACGCGCATGCGGCAGTTGATCGACAACCATCATGGCGCGCTTAAACGGCTGTTGGCCTTTCTCGATACGCCGAAAACAGCGGGGGAGTGTTTTCAGCCGTTGTTCAAAAGATCGATAGGTGAGGGCGAATATGGCCTCGCGATGGTTGAAGCGCTGGCACATCTGAGCCACCTTCACCAGACGGGCCTCGCCACGCGCAACACGCGCAACGACGGAGCGTGGGAGTATAAGCGCAAGGAGTAACTTCCGTGGATGACAAGATCGAAACTTCGGCAGAGGCACTGGAGGCGGATGCGCTGCCTCGATGCCACGAGGTGCATACCGATCCGTCGCGTACCTGTGTCAAAGAACAAGCGATCCCGAAATCTGTTTCAAACACGCCGGTGGAAAAGAAATCGCCCGCACAATGGGCGTATGAGCGCGTCGTCCTCTACCTCAAGAAGTTCGAGGAAACTCTGGATGACAATCACGAAGTGGCCATGGGTTTTACGGGTGCCAGCGCCGGTGTGTTGCGGATTGAAGGGATGGGATATTTCGATCCCGACATCGTGACCTTCTATGGATCGGATCCGGCAGGCGGCAAGATGCAGCTGGTGCAACATTTCAGCCAGTTGAACGTCGTGCTCCGCGCGCTTCCCAAGCCGATCGAAGCGGCTGCACCGAAGCGTATCGGCTTTCGTCTGGTCGAGGATTTGGAACAGGAAGAAGATGATGCGACGCTTTGACCTGACTGTCCGGGGACGGTAACTTGGACGTGACAGTAGCATGGAAATGCCGTAACCACCCACAACAATGACGATTTGAACAAGGAAACCCCCGCAATGGCCGACCACGAACATGGCAGCATGGATTCGAGCACTCAGGAGAAAACCTTTGACGGGTTCATGACTTGGGTGACCCGCACAACGATCGTGATTCTCGTCATTCTGGTATTGATGGCGATGTTCGCCCGCTGAACGTCGATTTCTCTGGGGAACATCGAATGAAACGTATTCTGTGCGTGGCGCTGGCCTGCGTTGCGCTGGCTGGTTGTGCCGAAAAAGGCAAGGAATCCTCTGCCGAAGAAATCCAATCGGCGATATATCGGCCTGTGGATGGACCTAAGTTGACGGTTTTTACCATGGTGAACAACCGCAGCGGTGCCGGCGCGCATTCGGCGATTCTGATCGAGGGGTCGCAATCGGTGTTGTTCGATCCAGCAGGTTCGTTTTTCCATCCCAAGGTTCCTGAACGCGCCGACGTCCTTTATGGTATGTCGCCCAATTGGGTGAATATCTACAAATCGGCCCATGCCCGCAGCAATTTTCGGGTTGTCAGCCAGGAAATCCCGGTAACCGCCGCGCAGGCCGAACAGGCCCTGCAACTTGCACAGTCAAGCGGGCCGGTCCCGAGCGCGTTTTGTGCGTCGGCCACGTCAGGCCTGCTTCAGCAGGTTGAGGGATTCGAAAACATCCGCTCCGGTTTCTATCCGCTCAAGCTGATGGAACAGATCGAAATGCGGCCCGATGTGGTCAGCACGACCTATCGCGAAGATGACAGCGGTAACGTTGTTGACGCTGTCCGCGTCCTAATTGAGCAGGAATAGCAGCCCGTAGAGCGTTACGGCACCCGAGATGATCGCAAACAGAACGCTTTTGGTAAGAACCCCGGCAGCCAGTGTCACCGCCGCCGCCGCCATTCGCGGGGCGTCCGGGTCACCGCCGGTCGCGACGGGCCACAGCACCTGCGGGGCCACCAGCGCTGGCAGGATCGCAACGGCAGTGTAGCGCAGATGCCTCAGAAGCCAGGCCGGCATCGCGCGGTCGCCTACCAGACCCGTAAATACAAATCGCAATGCAAAGCTGCCAATGCCAAGAGCGATGATGACGGTCCAGAGCGAGCCTTTGTCGATCATGTCCTGCGCTCCTGCTCCAGCCACGATTCGACCTGCGCGCCGGCCATCATCCCGGCGGCTCCTGCCACGATAAGCCCCAGAGAATAGGGGATTTGCGTGGCAAACAAACTGACGCCCACCGCAACGAATGCTGCGACGACATGGGCCAAGGTCCGGAACATCGGCGCGATCATGGCGAGAAAGGTGATGGGAATCGCGAAATCCAGCGCCCAGCTTTCGGGTATCTGCGTTCCCAGATAGGCACCGATGAAGGTGAAGAAATACCAAAGCGGAACGATCGGCGTCACCGCGCCGATAAAATACGCAACACGCTGTTGCACTGTCATGTCGGGGCTTTTTTCAAATTTCGCGACACCAACAACGTACGACTGATCGACGGTGAGATAGGCGCAAACGGCCCTTTGCCAAAGCGGAGCGGCCCCCAGATAGGGGGTGAGGGACGCGGAATACATCGCCATGCGCAGGTTCACGGCCAAGGCCGAAGCGATTACGATCGCCGTCGGCGCGTGTTCCTGCATCAGTTGCAGGGCTGTGAACTGCGCCGCACCTGCAATCACAACGACGGAAAATGTAAGTGTTTCGAACACGCTCAGACCCGCCTCTGTCGCCAAGAGGCCAAAGAGTGTCGCGAAGGGTATGATCACGAGGATAAAGGGCAGCCCGGCGATGACGCCTTCGCCGTAGGCGGATTTCGAGGTGGTAGCAGCCATTGGATGCCTCTAGATTGTTCGCATCGGCCTACAACTCATCGAGAGGGGATGCAATTGGCGCAACGCTCTGATCTTGACGGTTATCTCATCGCACCCGAT
>JAGXFI010000127.1 GCA_024637305.1 Sulfitobacter sp. | reverse complement strand
CGATTTCGTGACCCGGCAGGACGCAGGGGCGGTTTTCCATATCAATCGTGATCGTGGCACCTGATGGCCCCTGCAGGCGGGAGCTGGGAGGAACGTGCGAGAAATCGGGGATGCCCTCGATCACCATGGACGCGCCGAGATGCACGGGGTCCAGAGTGCTCATCTCCATCTCTGCCGCGATCAGCGCCATTTCTTCTGCCGACAATACCGACAATTGCCGCACATTTCTGATTTCAGTGCCTTTGGGGTACTGCTCTTTCGTGCGAACACAAGAAGGCCGCGTCAGCCCACCATGGCCTTCCCCTTCAAAACCCGCAAATCCCGCGTGGACCTCGACCAAAGCTTTCGCTCGCAGATCCTTTTTGCTGTCAGCGACAACGCCGAGCCATGTGATCGTCGCATAAAATTCGGTGGGTTTGAGTGCGGGCATTGCAGGATCTCCTCGGGCTTTTGGCGCAGATTGATCAAAGGTTTCCTAAAAGAAAAGGCCCCGCGTTATGCGAGGCCTTCATTTCAGATTGAACCTGAATGTTAAACCGAAGGTTCCGGCTCCAGCCCGCCTGACGGAGGCGTCTTCTTGCCTTTTGCCTTGGGGATTGCAGTCACCGAAGGCGCGCTGCCTTCGTCGGGTTTATCTTTCTCATCCGGGTCAGTGGGCGGTTTGCCTTCGATCACACGCTTGATCTCGTCGCCGGTCAGCGTTTCATATTCCAGCAACCCTTGGGCAAGGCGCTCAAACTTCTCCGCGTTGTCCTCGATGATCTTGTAAGCGCGAGCATAGCCGTCGTCGATGAGGCGTTTTACCTCGCTCTCGATCAACTCTTTCGTCGCGGCAGAAACCGAAAATCCACCCGCCCCGCCGTTGGCCTGATAACCAGCGGCAGCTTCGGAATAGTCGATGTTGCCGACCTTGTCGGACATACCCATCCGCATGACCATGCCACGGGCCAGCTGGCTGGCCTGCATGATGTCACCCATCGGACCGGACGACACAGAATCAGGACCATATTTAAAGATTTCAGCAGCCTTGCCAGCCATCGTCATGGCGATCTTCTGTTCCGCCTCATCCTTGAACATCTGCAGCTTGTCCATTTCGGGCAGGCTCATCACCATGCCCAACGCACCACCGCGCGGGATGATCGTGGCCTTGTAGACCGGATCGCACTTGGGAAGCGAAATACCGACGATGGCATGCCCCGCTTCGTGATAGGCGGTCTTTTCCTTCTGCTCCTGCGTCAACACCATGGAACGGCGTTCCGCGCCCATCATGATCTTGTCCTTGGCGGATTCGAAATCCATCATGGCGACAAACCTGCGCCCCAGACGCGCGGCAGTCAGCGCTGCCTCGTTCACGAGATTCGCGAGGTCAGCACCGGAGAAACCGGGCGTCCCGCGTGCAATGATCCGCAAATCGACATCAGGTCCAAGAGGCGTCTTGCGAGCATGAACACCAAGTATCTTTTCGCGACCCTTGATGTCAGGATTGCCGACAGACACCTGGCGGTCGAAACGGCCGGGACGCAACAGCGCGGGGTCCAGAACGTCCTTGCGGTTGGTCGCGGCGATGATGATTACGCCCTCATTGGCCTCAAAACCATCCATTTCGACCAAAAGCTGGTTGAGGGTCTGTTCGCGTTCGTCGTTCCCGCCGCCGTAACCTGCACCACGGTGGCGACCCACCGCGTCGATTTCGTCGATGAACACGATGCAAGGCGCGTTTTTCTTGGCCTGCTCGAACATGTCACGGACACGCGACGCACCCACACCGACGAACATTTCGACAAAATCGGAACCGGAGATGGTGAAGAACGGCACGCCAGCCTCACCTGCAATGGCCCGTGCCAGCAGCGTCTTACCAGTACCCGGAGGGCCTTCAAGCAACGCGCCTTTGGGGATCTTCCCGCCAAGACGGCTGAATTTCTGCGGATTGCGCAGGAATTCGACGATTTCCTCAAGCTCTTCCTTGGCTTCGTCGATGCCGGCCACGTCGTCAAACGTCACACGACCATGTTTTTCAGTCAGCATCTTCGCCTTGGACTTGCCAAAGCCCATGGCACCGCCTTTGCCGCCACCCTGCATGCGGTTCATGAAGTAGATCCAGACACCAATCAGCAGAAGGATGGGGAAAATCGCCATCAGAAAGGACTGCAGACCCGATTCCTGCTGCTTTTCAGCGCGCACCGGAATGTTGTTGTCTAGCAGAAGCGTGGTGATCTCTGCGTCCGAGGGAAGAATCGTCAGATAGTCCCCCCCGTCAGCGCGACGAAAGCGGACTTGTTCGCCATCAAGGGTGACGTTGCTCACCTGACCGGATTCAACGGCCGACACGAACTCGGAATAACTGATCTCGCGGTTTTGGAGCCCGCTGCCACCATTGCCGCCAAACAGATTGAACAGCGCCAGAATTAGCAGCAGTAATACAGCCCAGAAGGCGAGGTTGCGAAAATTGCCCAAGGAAACTTCTCCTACAGATGTCCACGGCGAGCGCCGCAGCGTGCGTACCCTACTAAGATAGAGACGATGACGCCATGTTCAATGCGATAATAGTCCGGCAAAGAATGGTTCTTCGCCACCGTCCAGTTCAGCGCGCCATGTCCCGTCCGGTTGTGCGGCGGGTGCCGCGATCAGATCGTCGCCCTGCCAGACCGATGGAGAGCCTAACAGCAGCGCGCGCGGACGGAGCGTTTCACGCCAATTGGCGATGCGGGTCAGACCATCCTCGCCCAGCGCACGCACCTCAAGCCCTTCGCGTGCAGGCATCGGATGCGTGCCATGCAACCGCCAGCGACCGTCCCATAATTCGCAAGGGCTGCACCGGGTCTGCGAAACCACCCGGTATTCCCTGAAAATCCAGACCTGATCTTGGTGCATTGTGACCTGACAGCCATCGAGCGTACTGCCGCTGCCTTCGGCAAGGGCACGCAGCAACGCCGCAACAGCCTCGCGTCGTGGCGGATAGCCTTTGCCGGAAATCCAGCTGATCGCATGGACCAACAGACGCCTCCGGATCTCATTGGGTTGCGTGCCCAATTTGCGGGCGCAAAGGACGACGGCCCCGGCATCGACACACGCAAATTCGCGCGCGACGAGAAATGTCTGCCAATTCAGAGCCTTGCGTGCTTCGGCCATGTTATGCGCAACAGTGGTAAGCGTGTCCACGTCGATACCCAAAGCCCCAAGATCGACCAGTGCGCGCCGCGCCTTGATGCGATCAAATCCGATGTCATCGTTCGAGGGATCCTCGGTCCAGCCCACCCCGTGGGACACCAGATAGTCGCGCAAGGTTTGCCGTTCGATCCCCAGTAAGGGCCTTATCCAATCAATCCCATGCGCGACATGCCGGGCCGCCATGCCGGCCAACCCGTCCACACCCGAGCGGCGCGCAAGGCGCATCAACACGGTTTCTGCCTGGTCATTTGCGGTGTGCCCAAGTGCCATCACCGGGACGCCATGTTGTCGCGCCCAGTCTGCCATCAGCCCATAGCGCGCGCCGCGCGCTTCGTTCTGAAGGTTGCCCTTGCCGTCCCAATCCGTCCATTCCAGCACATCATGCGCCACACCGAGCGTCTGGCAAAGCGATCCGACATCGCGCGCTTCGGCGGCTGCCCCTTCGCGCAGGTTGTGGTTGACGGTGACAGCGCGCACCCGCACGTCATGATTTTCCAGCTGGCGGACAAGTAGGTGCAGCAACGCAACAGAATCGCTTCCCCCAGAAACGGCCACCCCGAGTTTCGAGGGGATTATTTGCGGAAATGCCCGCCGGACCTGTTCTTCCAGCGACCGCACCACCGGACTAGGAACAGCCCAACGCCTGTCTCTGCCCTGCCGCCTGACCAGCGGAAGGGGACTGAGGGAAACGGGCGATGACCTCAGCCAATGTCACACATGCCTCTTGGGTCTGACCCAAGCTACCCAATGCGCGGCCCAGTTCAAAAAGCGATTGCGGCGCCAGCGGCCCTTCCGGAGCAGCACCAAAACTGGCGAGAAAAGCGCGTGCAGCCTCTCGCGTGTCGCCGACACTGTTTAGAGCCTCGCCACGACGCAGCTCCGCTTCGGCGGCTAGCGGGCCGCCCGGATAGGTCTCATTAAAGGTCTTAAACTGCTCTGCGGCGGTGCGAAAGTCACCGGAAGCGAGCGCCTCCTGCGCCCGTTTGAAGTCTTCCTCTTCACCGACGGCAAGCTGGGTCTCGTTTGTTTGCAGTGTCCCGACAGGTGCGGGCGTCGCGGTTTCATTTGCGCCACCCAGAGTAGAAGTTTCGGACAGTTGCGACACATCGCCGCCCTCCAACTCCACCAGCCGGAATTCGAGATCTCCGATTCGCTTTGTTCCGTCGCTGACTACGCGGTTGATACGAAATTCAAGCTCTTCGGTCTTGGATGTCAGTCGTTGCAGTTCGCTTTCCATCGTGTTCACGCGGTCCAGAACCGATCCACCAGACGTGTCCACCGTCGCCATCCCGGTTGTGGACAATTCGCGGCGCAGTTTCTGCACTTCAACGTTGAGGATGGTCAGTTGCTGGCGGATGTCGGCCAATGTCTGATCGTCCTGTGCCAGCGCGGACACAGGACCGAAACCGATCGCAAGCGCGATGATGAGTGCAAACCGCATGCCGCCACCCCTAGCTTGTCAGACCGCCCGCCAGGACGGTCACTGCGCGGCGGTTCTTGGAATAACATGCCTCGTTCGAACAGATCTCGATCGGGCGCTCCTTGCCGTAGCTGATCGTCGTAAGCCGCGCGGCGGGAACACCGCGTGAAATCAGATATTCGCGCGCCGCATTGGCGCGACGTGCGCCCAGAGCAAGGTTGTATTCACGGGTACCCTGCTCATCTGCGTGACCCTCGATCACCGCCTGATAGTTCATATTGGTCATCAGCCACGCGGCCTGACCGTCAAGCGTCGCCTGCCCTTCCGGCGTCAGGTTGGATTGATCCACCTGAAACAGGACCCGGTCGCCGACCGCCTGCTGAAAATAAGCGCTGGACGCAGGATCATTGGCGCTGCCAGGCACAACACCGTTCAGCGGCGCGCCGCCCGTCGGATTGCCGCTGCCAAAACCGCCTTGGCCACCAAAGCGGTCGGGATTGGTACAAGCAGAAAGCGCAAGCGCGCCCATCAGCACTATCGCAGGAAATTTGAAAGTCATTTTATTCGAGCCTCACGGTCAGGAGCGTTATTGTTTTGTCGCTGTCTATCACAGGGCCGCGCCGTCTGGAAAGCGCCGCGTTCATTACTTTTGCAAGGGCGACCAAGAAGGGTCGGACCCGCCTTCAGGGGTTCGCACCGGTTTCAAAACCCGTCCCGTGACGTCGACGGTATAGAGCGACGACGCGCCCCCCTCGCCTTGGGTCTCACGCGCGAACATGATGACACGGCCATTGGGTGCCCAAGTCGGCCCCTCATCCAGGAACGACGCGGTCAGCAACCGTTCCTCCGATCCGTCCAACCGCATGACACCGATATGGAACCGTCCCGCATTCTGCTTGGTAAAGGCCACCAGATCACCCCGAGGCGACCACACAGGCGTTCCGTAACGCCCTGCACCAAAAGAGATTCTCGTCGCTTCACCCCCGGTGCTGGACATGATGTAGAGCTGTTGACTGCCTGATCGGTCACTTTCGAACACGATCTGGTTGCCGTCGGGCGAGAAGCTGGGCGCGGTTTCGATGGACGGTGTATTGGTCAGGCGAACAGTCTGACCGCTTGCGATGTCCATCGTGTAGATATCTGTGTTCCCGCCTGTCGTCAGCGAAAATACCACGGTCTGACCAGAGGGAGAAAAGCGCGGCGCAAAGCTCATGGTGCCTTCGCCGCTTTCCAGAACACGCCGCTGGACCGATCCGATGTCCAACACATAAATGCGCGGAAACCCGCTTTCATAGCTGGTGTACAGGATACGATTGCCATCGGGCGAGAACCTCGGGGCCAGCACGATCGAGCTGCTGTCGGTCAGGAATTGTACGTTGGCACCGTCATAGTCCATGATCGCCAACCGTTTCTTGCGATCATCCTTCGGTCCTGTCTCGGATACGTAAACGACACGGCTATCGAAATATTTGCCCTCGCCGGTAATCCGGCTGTAGACCTCGTCCGCCACCTTGTGGGCCATGCGTCGCCAGCCTTCGGTCGTGCCGGAAAATTGCAGCCCTGCCCCAAGTTCCGCCCCCGAGAATACGTCGTAAAGACGGAATTTCACGTTGACGTTGCCACCCGTCACACTGACGGCCCCGGTAACCAGAGCCTGCGCGTTGATTGCCTTCCAGTCGGCATATTGCACCGCCGCGCCGAAATCGCTGACCGTCGAAATAAATGCGGATGCGGGGATTTCGCGGAACAATCCCGTTCCCGTCAGATCCTGGGCGACCACGCGGGCAATATCGCGCGACAACTGTCCTGCTTCGCCGGTCTCTGCCTGAAAATCCGGAATGGCGATGGGCAAGGGCTCGATGATCCCTTCCTCGATGGTGATCCTCAGCGGCTCCGCTTCCAAGCCACGCGACAGGCCAAACGACGCCACAAGCGCCAAACCGACGATCATTAACCGCATACTCATCTGATCCGCATCCTTTCAGGATTGAAGGTCATTTCTATTTCTTGCCACTGGCCGTATTTGTCAGCCGGTAGATCATAACCGCCTTTTTGACAGCGCAGTATTGCACGGCGCGCAGACTGGAATGCCGCGTCCACAGCGCCGGCGTCGCCACCTTCACTGCCGATCATCCGTAGGGAAGATTGCACAACTGTGCCATTTTGTTCCATCGACATCGCGATAGTGACTGTCACACCGGCAGATTGTGCGCCCGGATCAACGACCCAGCACCCCTGCACCGCGAGCCGCAGGGCGTCTTTTTCCCCCGAGGATAACGGCGGGCCGGTTGGTACATCCGCGGTCGCACTGCTCAGCGCGGAATCGAGGGCCGCCTGTACGGCAGCATCCGTATCGCTTTCGGTCGGTGCCGCAGGTGTCGGTGTCTCTGCCACGCGGCGGGGGGCCGGCGGTTCCGGGCGGCGGGCTGGCGGACGACGCGATGCCGTCACCGCCGCCTTGGGGGATTCATCCGCCTCTGTCACGGTGCGGTCGGTTGCCTCGGGAACCACGGCCGCCTCGCGCGGCGGCTCGACGGTTTCACCCGTGTCCTCAGGCGTGACCGCAGGTTCGGCAGTCTCGGACGGACGCACGTCCTCTTCGGGGGCGGGTGCAGGCGTAGGCGCAATACGGTCCGCTGGCCGCTCAACGGGGCGCTCGGCAACTTCTGGGGTTTCGACCGTCACCTCGGCTGGTGGCTCGGGCGCTTCGGGAGCAACCTCGCTGACTTCGGGAACTGGTGTCTCTTCGGGTGTCGGAGGCTCTTGCGGCGTTTCCTCGGCAACCTCCGGCACAGGCGGCGGTGTTTCAGGTTCCGCCGGTTCAGGCTCGGCATCGACCTCCGGGGCGTCGGGCGTCACCACCGGGGCCGCTGGTTGCGCCGTCTCGGTTATCTCTGCGGGTGCCTGACGTGCGTCTATCATTGCCTGAAACTCGGCACCGGAAATCACGGCCACCTCAGTCACCTCGAATGGCGTGGGCTGCGGATTGATGAACCCGCCAAGGAACATCCAGCCGATCAGGCCAATATGCCCTACCCCCGAGATGACGTGCCCGGTGTTCATCGGATCAGTTTCCTGTTCCGTCCAGCGTCGGACCGCCGATGTCAGTAACCAGCCCGATGTTGCTGAACCCGCCGGCGTTGAGCGCGCCCATGATCTCCATCACCGCGCTATAAGGAACGCGGCCATCCGCACGCAGGAACACCCGGTCCCCCTCGCGCTCCGCCGCGACGGCGCGCAGTTTGGGGATCAGCTCTTCCCGCGCGGTTTCCGTTGTCTGGATCTGCACTCCGCCATCCGCCGTGATCGTCACCGTCAAAGGCTCTTCCTGCTCTGCCGGCAGAGCGGTTGCAGCGGTTTTCGGCAATTCAACCGGCACACCGACAGTCAACAAGGGAGCCGCGACCATAAAGATGATCAGCAGCACCAGCATGACGTCAACGAATGGCGTTACGTTTATTTCCGCCATCGGCTGGCTGCGCGAGCGGCGGCGTCCCCGCCCGCCCCCTGCGCCTTTTTTCATGACACCGGCACCCATTGCTCAGCTGTCCAGTTGACGGCTGAGGATGGTGGCAAACTCGTCGGCGAAAGCTTCGTAGCCACCCAGCAGCCGGTCGCTGTCCGCGCTCAGCTTGTTGTAGAACACAACAGCCGGAATCGCAGCCATCAGGCCCAGCCCGGTGGCCAGCAGCGCCTCCGCGATCCCCGGCGCGACGACGGCGAGGTTGGTGTTCTGTTGCTCGGCAATCTCGATGAAGGCGTTCATGATACCAAAGACCGTTCCGAACAGCCCCACAAAGGGGGCGGTTGACCCCACCGTCGCCAACACCGGCAGACCTTTTTGCAGGCGCTCGGCCTCCTTGGCGATCGCCACGTCCATCGACCGGTCAATCCGCGCCGTGGCACCGGGGATCAACCCGCCATCCTCGCGATGCGAGCGCCGCCATTCAGTCATTCCGGCGGCGAAAATATTCTCTGACGGACCCGAAGGCTCTGCACCGATGCTGTCGAAAAGCGTGTCCAGCGGTTCACCCGACCAGAAGGCGCGGTCGAAAGCCTCTGCTTCGCGCTTGGCGGCGCGATACTGGATGATCTTCTGCACGATGATCGACCACGACCAGAACGAGGCCACGACCAGCAGCAACATCACGAGTTTAACGGTGAACGTCGCCTCTGCGAACATTGACCATACGGATATGCTGCCCCCAACTTGGGCTGCGATTAATGCTGTCTGCATGTTTCCTGCTCTTTGCTCGTTACGCCTTGCGGGCCGCTTTATCGGGCTCCGTTTGGCACGAATCTACCTCAGCACAAGCCAGAAAGCGAGAGCCTTGGCGCACCCCCGCCGATCACAATTCCGATTGGCGGAGTTTTGCTGGCAATCGCATGGGTTTACCCTCAGCCGTCATGCAGATCGCGGTGACCTTGGCGCGAAAAATCAACTGCCCGTCGCGCAGAACCTGCTGATCGAACATCCAGCGAACGGGACCTTTCGCGTCATGGGTGGTCTCAACCACCAGCCGGTCTCCAAACCGTGCGGCTTGGATATAATCCGCCTCCACACGGGTGACCGCGAACACGACCCCCTGCTCGCGCATCGCGCGCTGGTCGATCCCCAGTTGTTCGGCAATATCGCTGCGGGCCCGCTCGATGTAGCGCAGGTAATTGGCGTAATAGACGATCCCCGCCATATCGGTATCTTCGTAAAAGATGCGGATATCGAACCGGTGTGTCATTGCATCATTCCTATCCGCGCCGCGAGCCGTAGCGCATGCGCGCTGTCCTGCGCCGCGACCGGCAACACCGGATCATAGGCCGCCCGCATCAGCGCCGAAATTTCAGGCCGAAGCACAACGTGATCGCCCGCAACGACCAGGGCGGAGGTTTCGCGAAAGGCCTTATCGGACCACAACAGCATCGACTGTACGATCTGGCTTAGCCCCAGCGTGTACGCAGGCACTGCCTTGAGATGCACGTCCATGCGCAGAAATACGAAACAAGCCTTGATCGCGCCATGCTCATCGAACCGGAAGAACCGGTACTGATTGGCATCCGCCGCCTCAAGCCGTGCGACCAAAGGTCCAAGATCCGGGACCAGCCGGGCCATCCCCGGCACTTGCGGCAACTCTGCCCAGTCTTCGAAGAAAAACATCATCAGGTTGGAGCCAAGCTCCGCGTCCATGTTGCCCGTTTCATGACCGGCGACCTCGACGACAGCTTCCAGCGCGCCTTTTATGACGGCAAGGGTGGCATCATCGACACCGAACACCACCGGGCAGATCGGTCGCCCCCAACGGGCGAACAGGAACTGCCCGTCCTCGCGGGTGAACAGTTCCTCGATGTCATTTGCTCCTGTTTGCATGATCGTCAAATACTCCTGACCGGTCTCAGTCGAACAGATCGCCAGCCCGCTTGGGCGCGGAAAGCCCCAGATGCGTCCAGGCCTTGGCGGCCAACATGCGCCCGCGTGGCGTTCTCTGGATCAGGCCCTGCTGCAGCAAGAATGGCTCAATCACTTCTTCCAGCGCATCGCGCGCCTCGCTCAGCGCTGCCGAGATCGTCTCGATCCCGACAGGGCCGCCCTGATAATTCTCGGCGATCAGATTCAGATACCGGCGATCCGCCCCATCTAGCCCAAGGTGGTCCACGCCCAACCGTGTCAGCGCCATGTCCGCAAGTTCGCGCGTGACCCGTCCGTCACCCTCGACCAGTGCGAAATCCACGACACGACGCAACAAACGCCCCGCGATACGCGGTGTGCCGCGCGCGCGCTTTGCGATCTCGCGCGCACCGTGTTCATCCGCCGGGGCACCCAGCCTGCGCGCATTGCGGTCCACGATGATGAACAATTCATCCTCACTGTAGAATTCCAGGCGCGTCGGTATCCCGAACCGGTCCCGCAAAGGCGTCGTCAGAAGGCCCATCCGCGTCGTCGCGCCAACCAGCGTAAAGGGCTGCAATTCGATTCGCACCGTGCGGGCCGCCGGCCCTTCACCGATGACCAGATCCAACTCGAAATCTTCCAGTGCAGGATACAACACTTCCTCGACCGCCGGATTGAGGCGGTGGATTTCGTCGATGAACAACACGTCTCGCGCCTCGAGATTGGTCAGGATCGCCGCCAGATCGCCCGCTTTGGCCAGAACGGGGCCGGACGTCATGCGAAACCCCACACCCAGCTCGCGCGCCATGATCTGCGCCAGCGTCGTCTTGCCGAGCCCCGGAGGGCCATGAAACAACGTGTGATCCATCGCCTCGCCCCGCTGCCGCGCCGACTGGATGAAAACCTTGAGGTTCGCACGCGCGTCTGCCTGCCCCACGAATTCGTCCAGCATCTGCGGCCGCAACGCACGGTCCATATCCTCGGGGAGCGGCTGGGGCCTGACGGTGGGGTCGATTTCGGTCATTCTCACTCCGGTGAAAGGGGCCAATGGCCCGATGGGCGCACCCTAACCCTTGGGAGCCAGAAGTTTCAACGCGGCACGGATCAAAGCGGGCGTTTCCGCCTCGGGTGTCTCGCCCGCCGCCTGCGCGACGGCACCCGCCGCCTCTCCAGGGCCATAGCCGAGATTCCCGAGCGCTGACAGCGCTTCGGCCTGCGCCGAGCTTGCGAGGTTCGGCACAGGCATCGCTTCGATCACATCCCCTTGCCCATCGCCCGGCATTTGGGCCACTGTCCTGCCCATGGCCATGACGGACGGTGCCTTGTCCTTGAGGTCCAGCACCACGCGCTGCGCCAGCTTCGGGCCAACGCCCTTGGCCGCCTTGACGGAATTCCAATCCCCCAAGGCGATCGCGCGACTTACGCCGTCCGCTCCCAACGCTCCGAGGATTGCCAAGGATGCCTTGGCTCCGACTCCCTGCACCGAAGTCAGCAGGCGGTGCCATTCTTTCTCGACAAGCGTAGCAAAGCCAAACAGTTGCAGAACGTCCTCACGCACCAGCAAATCAGTATACAGCGACGCCGCCTCGCCCGCACCTGGCAATCCGGCCAATGTCCGGTCCGAGCAATAAACCAGATAACCGACACCGCGCACGTCGATCAGGACGTGATCGCCTGCCCGGTATTCGATCCTGCCGCTGATCTTGCCGATCATGCCTGCGCCCTCGCGACAGCAGCGGCCAATGCAGACGCACCGCCATGATGCGCATGACAGATCGCGATGGCCAGCGCATCCGCCGCATCGGGCCCTGCGATCTCGATCCCGGGCAATTGTATCCGAACCATATGCGCCACCTGCCCCTTGTCCGCGTGACCGACGCCAACGACTGTCTTCTTGACCGTGTTCGGCGCGTATTCCCCGACGCTCAGCCCCGCTTGCGCCGGTACCAGCATCGCAATGCCCCGTGCCTGACCCAGCTTGAGCGTACCTGCGCCGTCCTTGTTCACGAATGTCTGCTCGACCGCTGCACCCTGCGGACGGTAGCGGGCAAAGACGCTGGTCAACTGATCATACAGCGACAGCAAACGCATGGCCAGTTCATCCCCTTGGGACACGCAAACGCCATTCGCGACATGGCTCAGACGGCTGCCGGCGACGTCGATCACGCCCCAACCGAGATTCCGCAGCCCCGGATCGATTCCAATGATACGCATTTTACCGCCCAAAGCCCCGTTTCTGTTGTTTTTTTGATGCACTAGCACGAAAGGCGAACATCCGCCAAGCCTTAACCGCCTCCAGTCGTTTTTGATGACAAACTGGTCGCAACAATGCCGCACTGCAGCAAAGATGTCGGATCGCGCCGTTATCCGGCCTGATTACGACATGTAAGAACGCTTTTTTTCACAAATAATTCATACTCTTAAATGTCTCTTTTACAGTTGCAATGCGCGCATGGCACACATGCGTTTTTGACAATTGTGCAAGTGCAGAGTTGAGCCTATCTGCCGCTCATACCGCCGGTTCTCCGGTTGAACACTAATATAAAAGGACGGCTCCAATGGCAGCGCTTGACACCACCCGAACCAATTACGGCGTAGCATCCGCTGCGAACCGTCTCGCCGCATTTACCGGCGAAGTATTCACCGCGATCATCGACTGGAACGACGCGCGCGCTACACGCAAAGCGTTGTCTGGTCTCACCGACCGCGAACTTGAAGATATCGGCCTTGTCCGTGGCGACATCGACAGCGTTGCACGGTCATACCTGATCCGCTGAATGCAGTCAGGCGGGGAACACCCGCCAACGGCTCGAACAGAAAAGCCGCGGCTCTGAAAAGAGGCGCGGCTTTTTCGTCGTGAAATATGCTTTCTGGAAAGATCAGCTTGCGTGTTCTTTTTCTCCAGGACGCCAGTCGCTAGCGCATCAAAGGCCCCATGATCTGCGCCAGCGCTACGGTTGCAGGGTCAAGACTCATCACCTTGGCACCGAAACTTTCGAAGATTGTGCCTGCTTCGAGCTTGGAGAGACGGTCATTGTACGCCTCTGGTCCGTTCACCGAAAGCATGAACGCCTTGAATGAGATGAACGCAAAGAGCAGCAGCAACAGACCCTTTACCGGAAAATGACGACGTGCGCGTTTTGGCTTGGCGACGATCAGACCATTCTTGTCCAACTGCGTCGTATAACCGCGCGCGAGCTTTCTGTGTTTTGCACCCAGCGTATCCAAGCGATTGGCAAAATGTTGGTGTGTTTCGACCATGGTATAACTCTTCAACAAACGGCCCCCACCGTCGTTAAAGAAGTCTTAAGATCGAATTGTGGCAATTTCTGGGCAATTGCGTCGAAAACACCATAATTGAGCGGAAAACTAGCGGGTTTTCTGGAGGGTGAGCGTGGTCCAGTCACCAATACTTTCGCGGTGCAGCGTATTGGTGCCGGAGCGTGCATAAACCTCTGCAACTTCATCCGCCTGTTCGTTGAGAATCCCGGAAAGAATCGCGAATCCGTTCGGCGAAAGCGCTGCGACCAGATCAGCGGCCAATGCGATCAAAGGCCCTTTCAGAATATTGGCAAAAATAAGGTCAAACGGCGCAGCAGCCGCGATTTCCGGGTGATCCAGCCCTGCCGCTTCGACGCAATGCACGCGCCCTTCCAGTCCGTTGGCGCGAACATTCACCTGCGCGACCTCAACCGCAACCTCGTCGATATCGCTCGCCAGCACGTTTTCTGGCCAGATCCGCGCCGCAGCCATAGCCAGAACAGCCGTCCCGCAGCCGATGTCTGCAACGCTGTGACCGTGGAACCCGTCAGCCGCCAGCCGGTCCAGCGCACGCAGACACCCCAGCGTCGTGCCATGATGCCCCGTACCAAACGCCATCGCCGCCTCAATCAAAAGCGGCTCACAGCCGTCAGGGACTTTATCGGCATCATGACTGCCATAGACAAAAAAGCGGCCAGCCTCCACCGGAGCCAGTTCGCGCCGGACATGGGCGACCCAATCGGTTTCGGGCAATTCGGACACGCTGAAAGGTTTCGCGCCCATTGCTGCGGCCAGCACCGCGAGTGCAGTCTCGTCCGGGGCCTCCTCGAAATAGCCGCCGACCTCCCATTGGCCCGATCCGTCCTCAACCTCGAAAACGCCGACACCAGTCGGATCAAGCTGTTCCAGCGCATCCCCCAAGGCATAGGCGGCATCGCGGCCCATGAGGGTCGTAAGGGCGGTAAAGGTGGGCATCAGCGGCTCCTGTGTCTGTCAGGGTTCGGGTAGGGGCGCGGCACGGCCGGGTCAAGCACCGCCGCGTTCGGTGCCCGTAGTTGGCGGACAAAATACCACCCCCACAGCGCCGACAGCGCGCCCACGATGATCCCGGCCCCGGCCTGTCCATAAATCACTCCCGGCGCGCCGAAAGTGGCTGCGAACATTGTCGCGAGCGGAAAGCTGAGCACGCCATCCTTGGTCCAGTTCACCAAAGTCGACCGTCCCGGACGCCCCAGGTTATTGAACGCCGCGTTCGACACGAAAAGCGCGCCGAAAAAGATGAAGCCGCCGACACCGACCACGGCAAAGGCACGCAAGACCTCTGCCCCCTGGCCTGTCAGGGCGAAGGCGTCGATAACATAAGGCACCGCCGCCAGTAAAACGCCCCAGGCAACCAATGTGTAGGCAAGGCAAAAGATCAGCGCGTCGCGATAGGTGCTGCGCAGCCGGTCGTATTGCCCTGCCCCAAAGTTCTGGCCGAAAATACCGCCGATGGCCCCCGAGAGCGCAAAGATGCCGCCAAACACCACAACAGTCAGCCGCCCGACCACCGCCCACGCGGCAACAGCATCATCGCCGAACGGTGCCATCACCAGCGTCAGCAGATAGTTCCCGGCGGGCGTGGACATCTGGGTGGCAATAGCCGGACCGGCTATGACCAGATAGGGCCGTGCAATTTCGCGCACATCACCCATGTTGGGAAATGTAATCAACTTCATCTGGATACCGGCAAAATAGATCCCCAAGCTCACCAGCGCGATACGAAATACGAACAACCCGATCGCAGCACCATCAAGCCCCCATCCAAGCCAGAGGATCAGCACAGGATCCAAAACCATAAGCAGGCACCCTGACAGCATCGTGACATACATCGCCTTGGCCCCGTAACCTTCGGCCCGCAAAGCCCCGCTGCAGATCAGGCCCACCGCCATGATGACGAGCGAAGGCATGGTGATCGCCAGATAGCGCGCAGCGAGGCGCGCGGTCTCTCCGTCTGCGCCGGCCATGTCCAGCAGCGGATGTCTGAAAAGGATGATCGTCCCCGCCACCAGCGCCTGCACCACTGCCGCGATCACGACCGCAGCACCGGCCTGCCGCCGTGCCAGCACCCGATCGCCCTGTCCGATTGCCCGCGAAATCATGGCGGTAGAGGCAATCATCAGGCCGACGCCGACGGACACCGAAAAGAACTGGATCGCAAAGGCAAAGCCGATGGCCGCGACAAGTTGCGGATCACCCAGTTGCGATATCCACAAAAGACCGGCGGCATCCACCAGAAAGACAAACGTGATCCCCAACGCGCCTGTCGCCGTCATGCGGACCACATGACCCATGGTGGACCCGCTGAGGAAACGGCCCTGCTCCACCGGGGCTATTCCGCGGCGGCGGGTGCGGGGGTGGCCCATATGGTTTCATTCCCCGGAGACGGGTGTCGCGGGATCAGCATCGCGAGCATGAATGACACCGCCGCCATACCTGCGGCCAACAGGAAAACCATCGCCGGAGACACCAGCCACAGCAATCCCAACAGAACAGGAAGGAAAACCGCAGCGATATGGTTGATCGTGAACGCGACCGCCGCAGTCGGCGCAATATCCGCCGGGTCGGCGATTTTCTGAAAATATGTCTTCAACGCCAGCGCCAGCGCGAAAAATATATGATCCAACACATACAAGGTGGCGGCAATCACCACGCCTAAGCCAAGGTAGTAGACACCACCATAAGCCAGGAAAACACAGACCAGGCCGATATATTCAAATCCCAGGGCGCGACGTTCGCCGAAATACCCCACAGCGCGCCCCATCAACGGTGCGAATATCATGTTGGCGATCAGATTGATCAGGTAGAGCGTCGTGATCTCATGGACCTCAAATCCAAAACGCTCAACCATCATGAAGCCTGCGAACACCACGAAGATCTGTCGCCGCGCGCCCGACATGAATTGCAGCGCATAGTAAAGCCAGTAGCGTCGCCGCAGCACCATCTTCTTTGTCTGCGGCGTCGGGGCCTCGAACTGCGGATAAGCAATCAAGGCGAAAACAGCGATCACGACAGTGATCCCTCCGCCGATCATGTAAACGATATTGTAAGTCAGCCCGAGCGTTTCCCATACCGAGATGATCGCAAGATAC
The DNA here is from genome assembly GCA_024637305.1 of Sulfitobacter sp. Taxonomy (GTDB): domain Bacteria; phylum Pseudomonadota; class Alphaproteobacteria; order Rhodobacterales; family Rhodobacteraceae; genus Sulfitobacter. The sequence continues at coordinate 36,236 of JAGXFI010000127.1, read as the reverse complement.
GCCACCAGCGTCGCAGCAGAACCTGCTGCCATCAGCCAGCCGATCATCCGCGGCGCGTCCTCGATTTTCAACCATTGCAGTTGCAGCGACTGGTTGACCGTTTCGTAATAATGAAACCCGATGGAACTGAGCATGGTAATGGTCAGGATCCCGCCCATCGACGGAAACCAGGCCGTCAAGGCGGTCGCAACCCCCAGCAGGATCAGCGAGACCAACCCAAGCACCTGTTCGCGCACGAAAATGATGATCGCGATCACGCCCACGGCCAGAAATCCGGGAATCTCGCGAATCGTATGCAACAGCCCGATGTCGGAGCCGTCGAAATCAGCGACCTCGATCACGAAATTGTTGAGCAATGCAGACCAGACGTTGAACGCGATCGGCATCGCGAGCGCCATCAGGAACAAAAGCGCGACGGGCCTGCGCCAGAACGGCTGATGCTTGGCATCCGCAAGTTTCACAAACTGGGTCATGTACTCTGCCATACGCCTCAAAAATGCGATTGACGAGTGTAAAAGAGCGTCCCGGATGCGCGGTTGCCCTCGTTCATTGTTCTTCAAATATCCAATTCGACGACCGCCACCTAATAGAAACTTTGCGGGTCGATATCCACGGCCAGCCGCATGTCCCCCTTCAGACGAAGCGGCGCGATCCAGCGGGCCAGAGCGTCCTGCAGGGCCACCGATTTATCCGCCTTGACCAAAAGCCGGACGCGATGACGCCCGCGCACCCGCGCAATCGGGGCCGGGGCAGGTCCGAAAACCTGCGCCCCGACGGCACGTAGCGCACCGTCATTGCGGGCCAGTGTATTGCCCGCATCAAACACCGCCGCCGCGTCCTGCCCGCTCAGGATGATCCCGGCAAGCCGCCCGTAGGGTGGAACACCCGCATGTTGGCGCTCCTTTGCCTCCGCGCTCCAGAATGCCTCTTCATCACCCGCGAGGATCGCCCGGATTACCGGATGCTCGGGCTGATAGGTTTGCAAAAGCGCCATCCCCGGCTTGTCCGCGCGCCCTGCGCGTCCCGCCACCTGTCGCATCAACTGGAACGTACGCTCCGCCGCGCGCAGGTCGGATCCCATCAGTCCCAGATCCGCATCGATGACACCGACAAGTGTCAGGTTTGGAAAATTGTGCCCCTTGGCGACCAGTTGCGTTCCGATGATGATGTCGGCAGTCCCCTGCGCGATCCCCGCAATCTCGGCCTTCAGCGCCCGCGCGCTGCCGTACATGTCCGAACTCAGCGTCGCGACCCGGGCGTCAGGCCAAAGCGCTGCGGCTTCCTCACCCAGCCGCTCGACGCCCGGCCCGACAGGAGCCAGCCGCCCTTCGGCCTCGCACGAAGGGCAAGCCTCGGGCATCGGTTTGCTCTCTCCGCACTGATGGCACACGAGGCGCTTGAGGAAACGATGCTCGACCATGCGCGCGTCGCAGTGGTCGCATCCGATCTGGTGGCCGCAGGCCCGGCACAGTGTCACCGGCGCATAACCGCGACGATTTATAAACAGCATCGCCTGCTCGCCTGCCTCCAGTCTCTTGTCCACCTCGGCCTTCAGCTGCGGTGAAATCCACCTGTCGCTCGGCAATCCTTCGGTGCGCATGTCTATCGCGCCCATCTGCGGCATGACCGCCGAACCGAAGCGCGACGTCAATTCGAGCTTGCGGTACTTGCCCGCCTGCGCATTGCTCCAGCTTTCCAGTGACGGCGTCGCGGAGGCCAGAACCACCTGCGCCCCGCAAACGGATGCCCGCAGCACGGCCATGTCGCGCGCATTATACAGCACGCCGTCTTCTTGCTTGTAAGAAGTGTCGTGTTCCTCATCCACGACGATCAACCCGAGATTCTGGAACGGAAGGAACAAGGCGGACCGTGCGCCGATGACCAGTTGCGCCTGACCCTGCCCCACCATTCGCCAGATGCGGCGGCGTTCGGTCATCGTGGCACCCGAATGCCATTCCGCCGGCTTGGCCCCGAACCGCGCCTGTACCCGTGTCAGAAACTCCGCCGTCAGCGCGATTTCCGGCAACAGCACCAGCGCCTGACGTCCGGTCGCCAGCGCCGCCGCGACGGCTTCGAGATACACTTCGGTCTTGCCGGACCCGGTCACCCCGCGCAGCAAGGTCGTGCCGTAAGCCTCTGACTTCACGGCCGCAGCCAGGATCGCCGCGCCTGCAGCCTGATCCTCGGTCAGTTCCTTGCCCGGCAAGTCGGGATCCAGTCGGGGAAAAGGCAAATCACGGGGGCTGTCCTCTTCATGCACCGCGCCCTGAGTGACCAGCCCTTTGATTACGGTCGCGGTGACGCCCGCCAATTCTGCAAGCTCCCTGAGCGTAAAAGACAGATCACCATATTCCGCCAGCGTCTCGAGCACGCGGCGGCGGGCGTCGGTCATACGGTCAGGCTCCGCCCCGCCGCGGCGGTAGACCTTGCGCATCGACGGCGGATCGCCAAGCCCCGGCGCACGGGTGGCAAGGCGCAGCATCGCGGGCATCGGCGTCAGGGTATAATCGGCCGCCCGTCGCAAAAATTCGCGCATCTCCAGACGCATGGGGGGCGCGTCCAACGCCCGAATGACCGAACGCACTTTATTATAGTCGAAATCGCCCTTGCCCGGCCCCCAGATCACGCCCAAAACCTTGCGCGGACCCAACGGCACCTCGACGAATGCGCCCAGATGACACCCGCCTTCTGGCGCTTTGTAATCCAGCGCGCGGTCCAGCGGTTGCGTCGTCAGCACCGCAACCAACGCGCCTTCGTCAAAGAATTCAGGGGCGCTCACGTTGCGGCTCTCCGGTTGTCGGAATGGATTTGAGGGTTTCGGCAGCGGCAATGATGCGCTACATCCACGCCAACAGATACCGCGCTTTGCGCGCCAGTCCAACCCGGAAGGAAGCCGCATGAAATTCTTCGTAGATACTGCCGAAATTGACGCAATCGCCGAGCTTAACGATCTGGGGATGGTAGACGGGGTCACCACGAACCCTTCCCTGATTCTGAAATCGGGCCGCGACATTCTGGAGGTGACAAAGGAAATCTGCGGGATCGTATCCGGTCCCGTTTCCGCTGAGGTGGTCGCGCTGAAATCGGACGAAATGATCGCGGAAGGCCGCAAACTGGCCGAGATCGCGGAGAATATCGCCGTGAAACTTCCCCTGACCTGGGACGGCCTCAAGGCGTGCAAGGTGCTGTCGGAAGAGGGCAAGATGGTCAATGTCACGCTGTGCTTTTCCGCCAATCAGGCGCTGCTCGCGGCCAAGGCGGGTGCCACGTTCATCTCGCCTTTCATCGGACGTCTCGACGACATCAACCTCGACGGGATGGAGTTGATCGAAGATATCCGCACCATCTATGACAACTACGGTTTCGAGACCAACATCCTCGCCGCTTCCATCCGGTCGGTGAATCATGTGCAGGATTGCGCCCGCATTGGTGCCGACGTGATCACTGCGCCCCCAGAAGTCATTAAGAAACTGGCCGCGCATCCCCTGACCCAGCAGGGTCTGGACCAGTTCATGAAAGACTGGGCAAAAACGGGACAGAAGATCCTTTAACGCGACCGCTTGAGCGTGGCCGGCCGACAACATCGGCCGGCAATCTTGCAAAGCTCCGAACAATCGCAAGCCTGCAGCAACTTGAAGCTTTGTCGGACCCTGAACTGACTGCTAGTCTTTGGACATGACGAGACTATTGTTCCCAGTACCCAATATTCGATTCTGCGACACAGTCCCGCAAGGATTGAACCACTCGAGTTAACGAATTCTCAATTAAATTTTATACAGATTTGAAAAGCAGAGCGTGTTATGAAGCTGGAAAACGAAAAAGAGAGCAGCATGAGCCCTACACCGAAATTGGCCCAGCCCAAGATCGACGATGAACTGCGTGAAGCGATCATTCTGCGTCCAGACCTCATCCTGGATGACAGCGACGTGATGCAGGCGTTGATTGCCGCGAACGAGCGCGCCATGGGCGGCAATATCGTCGACCTGCGCGGCATCGCAATGGAGCGGTTGGAGACGCGGCTAGACCGTCTCGAAGACACGCACCGCAGTGTGATTGCGGCGGCATACGAAAATCTTGCCGGGACCAATCAAATTCATCGTGCGATCTTGCGGATGCTCGATCCGGTCGAATTCGAAAGCTTCCTGCGCGATCTGGGCGGCGATGTGGCGGACATCCTGCGTGTAGACGCGGTGCGACTGGTTTTGGAATCCGTCCAGAACGACAATGATCCTGCCGTCAAACGGCTGGGCGATGTTCTCAGCGTGGCCGAACCGGGTTTTATCGATGATTACCTTACTCAGGGGCGCGGCGGCACGGTGCGTCAGGTCACTTTGCGTCAGGTGCAGAACGCATCCGAACAGGTGTTCGGCGCGAACCATATCTGGATCGGCTCCGAAGCCTGCCTCAAACTCGATTTCGGCGAAGGCCGGTTGCCCGGCATGCTGGTGATAGGCGCGGAAGATCCGCATATGTTCGGTCCGCAACATGGCACAGACCTGTTGGCGTTCTTTACCGGCGTGTTCGAACGGGCAATGCGCCGCTGGCTGTCTTGACGGCCACGCTGATCAGCCCGGTAGCGCGTGACGCGCTGCAAACCTGGCTTTCCCATCAGCGCGCTCTCAAGGGTGCAGCGGAAAATACGGTTACCGCCTATCAGGGGGATGTCACGGAATTCCTCGCGTTCATGGCGATGCACCACGGCAGTCATCAGGGTCTGGCGGCACTTGCCGCGATTACTGTCAGCGACATGCGCGCGTGGATGGCGCAGACCCGCACCACCGGCGTCGGGTCGCGTTCGATGGCGCGCAAACTGTCGGCGGTCAAAGCATTCTATCGCTGGCTGTCCGAGCGTGAAGGTTTCGAACCTACCGCCGTCCTGATGACCCGCGCGCCAAAGTTCACCAGAAAGCTGCCGCGACCTCTTGCCGTGGACGCGGCGAAAGAGCTGATCGACTGCGTCGGCGAGCAGGCCCGTGCCCCTTGGGTTGCTGCACGCGACATCGCGGTGCTGACGCTTCTGTGGGGTTGCGGTCTTCGGATTTCCGAGGCGCTTGGTCTCATGGGTGCGGACGCTCCCCTGCCCGACGTGCTGCGGATCAGCGGCAAGGGCGGCAAGGAACGGGTCGTTCCGGTCTTGCCTGCCGCACAACAAGCGGTAGCGGCCTATCTGCGGCTGTGCCCGTTTCACCAAGAACCGCAGGCTCCCCTGTTTCGCGCAATACGTGGCGGCAAACTGTCCCCCGGAGCGATCCAGAAGGTCATGGCGTCGGCGCGCATGCAGCTTGGCCTCCCTGCCTCGGCAACCCCGCACGCCATGCGCCACAGCTTTGCCACGCATCTTTTGGACGCTGGCGGAGATCTGCGCGCCATTCAGGAACTGCTCGGCCATGCTTCGCTTAGCACAACGCAGGCCTATACTGCGGTGGACACCGTGCGCTTGCTTGAGGTCTACAACGCTTCACATCCCAAAGCCTGAACGCTTTTCCTTTTGCATCCCCGCCCCCGATTTGCGAGACAGGTCAGATGACAGCCGCACACAAAGCCCTTCTCGTACACTTGCTGACCGCCACAGGTGCTGTCTTTGCTATGCTGGCGATGCTCGCCGCGGTCCAGGCGCGCTATGACGTGATGTTTTTCTGGCTCGTCGTCGCATTTTTCGTGGATGGTATCGACGGTCCGCTGGCCCGCAAATACGATGTGAACAAGAACGCGCCGGAATTCGATGGTGTCCTATTGGACCTCATCATCGACTATCTGACCTATGTATTCATTCCAGCCTTCGCGCTGTTCACGTCCGGCCTGATGGATGGCTGGAGCGGCTGGTTGATGATCATCATCGTCACCTTCACCTCGGCGCTTTATTTCGCGGATACGCGCATGAAAACCAAGGACAACAGCTTTTCCGGGTTTCCGGGCTGCTGGAATATGCTGGTGCTGGTGATCTTTGCGCTGGATCTGCAATGGTATACCAGTCTGGTCCTCGTGACCTTCCTGTCCATCACAATGTTCGTACCGCTGAAATTCGTGCACCCCGTCCGCACTGAACGCTGGCGCCCGGTCACGCTGCCAATGGCGATGGCATGGACGTTCTTTGCCGGATGGGCAGCCGTGGTGAATTTTCATCCGGAAAGCTGGGCACAGTGGGGCCTGGTGGTCACGTCGCTTTACCTGACCTTTGCCGGCATCGCGCAGCAGTTCCTCTATGAACGCGGCCAGTCGCTCAGATAAGAAATCCGCCCGCGCCTTCGTGCCGAAGCAGGGCGACTTTGGTCTCGACTCCGCCCGCTCCGGAAAAGCCGGTCAGCCCTTTGGCCCCCAGAACGCGATGACACGGGATGATCACCGGAATCGGATTGCCGCCGCAGGCCTGCCCAACTGCCTGCGCAGGCACGCCCAGCGCCTTGGCGATATCTCCGTAGGTGACCGTCTCGCCAAAAGGAATGTCCGACATGGCGGCGCAGACCTCGCGCTTGAACGCTGTGCCAAAGATGCGCAGCGGGAGATCGAAGGCTTTCAGTTCACCCGCATCATAGGCCACCAGTTGCCGCGCCGCTTCGTCCAATAAATCGCTGGCGTCCTGATGTGGCGCAACGCCCCACGACAATCCGACGATGACCCCGTCCGTTGCGGACAGGGTCAGATCGCCGAATTGCGAGGGAACCGTGCGTTGCATCATGTTCCGGTTATTCGATGCAATCGCGCGGACCTCAATCCGAAACCTGCGCAACCGCCTCATCGCAGCGCGCACATACACCTGTATGGTTGTGCGTGCCGACATCCGGCAGAACCTTCCAGCAGCGCGCGCATTTGTCACCCTTCGCCTTGGCGAAGACGACTGCGACGCCCCCTGTCTCCGGCATCCGGAAGGCGTTTTCGGGCGCAGGATCGCCCGTTACCTCGATGTCCGAAGTGATCGTGACATCCTCGAAGGACACGCTCTGGAGCGCTGCCCGCTGTGCAGGGTCCGCAACGTAAACGATCGGTGCAGCCTCAAGCGAGGCGCCGATGACTTTCCCAGTCCTCTCCACTTCGAGAGCCGCCGTCACGACGCGCCGTGCGGCACGCACCTTTGCCCATTTCGCCGCCAGTTCTGCGTTCAACCACGATTTCGGCGTCTCAGGAATATCTACCAGATGCACCGAGCTTTCTTCGCCAGGGAAACGCTCAAGCCAGACTTCTTCCATCGTGAAAACAAGCACGGGGGCCAGCCACGTCGTCAGGCGGTGGAACAAGATATCCAGAACCGTCCGGGCCGACCGCCGCCGCAGCGTGTCGCCATCACAATAAAGCGCGTCTTTGCGGATATCGAAGTAGAACGCCGACAAATCGAGCGTGGCGAAAGTGAAAACCGCCTGAGAAACACCCTGAAAGTCAAATCGCGCATAGCCTTCGCGGACGACTTCATCCAGCTCCGCAAGCCGGTGCAGGATATAGCGCTCCAACTCTGGCATCTCGGCGGGGTCGACACGGTCGGCCTCGCTGAAATCGTTCAAGGACCCCAGCATATAGCGCATCGTATTGCGCAAGCGGCGGTAGCTGTCGGCAACACCCTTTAGGATCTCGTCACCGATGCGTTGATCGGCCGTGTAATCGGTCTGTGCCACCCACAGCCGCAGGATGTCGGCACCGTACTGGTCCACGATCTTTTGCGGCACGATGGTATTGCCGATGGATTTGGACATCTTCATGCCCTTGGCATCCAGCGTAAAACCGTGCGTGACCACATTGCGATAGGGCGCATGTCCGGTCGTCCCGACCGATTGCAACAGCGAAGAATGGAACCATCCGCGGTGCTGGTCGGTGCCTTCCATATACACGTCCGCGATCCCGTCTTCTGTGCCATCGGGCCGGTCGCGCAGGGTAAAGGCATGGGTCGAACCGCTGTCGAACCAAACGTCCAGGATGTCTGTCACCTGTTCGTAATCATCAGGGTTCACGATGCCTTCGAGGAATCGCTTTTTCGCCCCCTCTTCATACCACGCATCAGCGCCCTCAGCCTCGAACGCCGAGGTGATGCGGCGATTGACCTGCGGATTGCGCAGAAGGAAATCCTCGTCCGTGGGCAAAGCGCCTTTCTTGGTAAAGCAGGTCAGCGGGACACCCCAGGCGCGTTGACGGCTGAGCACCCAGTCGGGTCGTGCCTCTATCATGGAATGCAGGCGATTGCGCCCGGATTTCGGCGTCCAGTTCACATTGTCGATCTCGGTCAATGCACGTTCACGGATCGTTTTTCCGTGCATGTCCAACCCGTCGCCGACCACCTTGTCGATTGCCGCGAACCACTGCGGCGTGTTGCGATAGATAACTGGAGCCTTGGAGCGCCATGAATGGGGATAGCTGTGCGTGATCTTGCCCCGCGCCAGCAGCCCACCGACCTCGACAAGCTTTTCGATGATCGCCGCGTTCGCGTTGCCCTCCTTGCCATTCGGCTTGAGGATCGCCTTGCCGCCGAAAAACGGCAGGTCGTCGCGAAACCGGCCATCCGGGTTGACGTTGTAGGTAATGACCTCGCCCAACATGCCCAGATCGCGGTAAAGTTCGTATTCCTCCAGCCCGTGGCTGGGGGCGCAATGGACGAAACCGGTACCTTCGGTGTCGGTCACGAAATCCGCCGCCCGGAAATCGCGCAGTCCATCCCATTCGCCGTTGGACCCTTCGGCCCCGGCGAGGGGATGCTTTAGCTTGATCTTGCGCAGGTCTTCCGGTTTGACGTCGCAGAGGCGACGATACATGCCTTCTTCCAGCCGCGCCCGGCTTAGCACGTCCTCCGCCAGATTATCGGCCAAAAGATAGCGGTCCCCGATATTGACCCAACATTCCTCGGGGCGACCAGTCACTTCGTAAAGGCCGTAGGAAATTTCGTCACCCCAGACTACAGCCTTGTTGGAAGGCATGGTCCAGGGCGTCGTCGTCCAGATAACCACCTGCGCCCCGTCGAGCGTCGCGTCACCCGTCTGTACAACCTTGAACTTCACCCAAACGGTAAAGCTGTCCTTGTCGTGATACTCAACCTCTGCCTCGGCAAGGGCGGTCTGCTCTACCGGTGACCACATCACCGGCTTGGAGCCTTGATAAAGCGTCCCGTTCATCAGGAATTTCATGAATTCCTCGGCGATCACCCGCTCGGCGTGGAAATCCATCGTCAGATAGGGATTAGCCCAGTTGCCCGTGATGCCGAGACGCTTGAACTCCTCGCGCTGGATATCGACCCAGCCGCTTGCAAACTCGCGGCATTCGGCGCGGAATTCGTTGATCGGGACCTGATCCTTGTCACGCCCCTTCTTGCGGTACTGTTCTTCGATCTTCCATTCGATGGGCAGACCGTGACAATCCCAACCGGGGATATAGCGTGCATCAAATCCCATCATCTGATGGGACCGGACGATCATGTCCTTGATCGTCTTGTTCAGCGCGTGGCCGATATGCAGATGCCCGTTTGCATAGGGCGGACCGTCATGCAGCGTAAAGACTTCGCGTCCTTCCTTCTCGCGCAGGCGATCATAGACGCCGATCTTCTCCCAGCGCGCCAGCCATTCCGGCTCGCGTTTGGGCAGACCCGCGCGCATCGGGAAATCGGTCTTGGGCAGGTTCAGTGTTTCTTTGTACTCGGGCGTTTCGGCGCACATCGGCTGGCGTCCTCTTTGCAGTATCGGAGAAATTTTCAGGTCAGTGCGAGCATCTCAAGCACCTTGGCCCGGCGTCTCAGGAAACGAGCGCCGGGGAAGTAATTCGAATGATGCAAGTAATGCGATCCATCTTGGCCACGCTTATAGGGTCGCACCCAGCAAGGGGCAAGACTGCGTCAGGCGTTCTTTTGGTTCAAATCTTTGACGGGGCGTCCGGCAGCGCGGGAGGGTGCCCGCCATCGCTTCCACCATCATAGGTGCCTTTTGCCCAGCGGTTGAGCCATGCAAGCCCCGCCAGCGACAGGCCAAGCGCCAGCAACGAGAATACCCGCGTCAACCCTTCGAGACCGGAAATATCGATCAGGAACACCTTTGCGACGGCCAGTCCGATCACCGCAAGTCCGGCTTTGCGCATGATGGCAGAGCGGCGTGCGAGCGATTGATAGAACAGCCCCGCCCCCGTAGCCAACAACGCGATCGTATAGCTGTAAAGCTCCGGTTGTCCAAATCCGCGATAAATCGGCACGCCTTCCGCCCCTTGCCAGAAGTGCCGGATCACGAGGATGATCCAAAAAACCGCAAGCCCGCCGCCCGAAACCGCAAGCAAGAACCGCAGCCGTTTGTCCACATGTTGCAGGCGCATGGCACCAAGCAAAAGGATCAGTCCGGGCAAGAGATACGCCGCAGCAAGCGTGTTGATAAGGGCAGGACCTAGGACAGGCTCCGCTTGCCACCGGTTGAACAACGGGTTGGACGCGCTCAATCCGGTCAGGATCCCACCTGCACCGAACAGAAAGAACAGCCCGGCCAGACCGAAACGCAAACGGTATAGCGCCCCGCCCACGCAGGTGCGCTGTAGCTGCGCCAGCCCGAGCCCCAGCCAGATCGACGCGATCAGCCCCAGCGACCAGTGACTGTTGCTCGACCCCGCTGGTGCCTGCGCGTCGATCCAGCGCAGGATCAGCAAGCTCAGCAGCATGCCTCCCGTGGACCAGGCCGCGCTGTCCAGCACGACCTGCCCCGCCGGCCGGTCCAGTCCGCGCAGCAAATACAGCGCCACAACGAACCCGGCGAATGTCCCGCCATAGGCCAGCAACATTTCGGGCAGATAGCCGTACCGGCCGAATTCCAGCCCCGGATCAACCACAAGTCGGTACCCAAGCACAGCGACACCCACGACGATGAAATACATCAGCGGTCTGAGGTTCCATCTTTGATCCAGTGCCGCGGCGGTGACGACGGTGACCGCAAGCGCCAGCGTAAGGGCGGTCGTGCTGAGAACCACGACAAACGCGAAGGCAAGACACGACAGGGCAGACATGACGGCGAAACTGACCCGCAATCGGTGTTCACCATCGTGCCGGGCAAAACGTTCCGCAAAGACCACCATGATCGCAGCCAGTGCCGCCGCGTGCAGCCCCCAAGGATAGGCACCGATCACCGCGCCCGGTCGCCAGCTGACTTCGAGAAGGATTGCCATTGCGGGTGCGTAAACTGCCCCGGCAACGGCCCAGACATACCGCAGCGCTCCGCCGCTCAGCGACCGCCAGACCGCGAGTATGGAAATCAGGACAGCCAGCGCGACAAGACCGGTCACAGCCCAAGGCCAGCCAGCGTCGGCGTTCGCTTCATAGGTGGATTGAAAGGCGCGGAAGGTGGCGGAACGGCCCTCTGCCTGCGCAAAGACCGACAAAAGAAGCACCCCACCGGGCAATGCTGCCAGTTCCTGCAACGCCCGCGCGTTTGTGGACCAGATGATCAGCACCATCGTAAGACCCGCCAGCGCCGAGACGCTGAACCATATCTCCACCTCGCCGGAATGCCAGAAGGTGAAAAGCAGAAAGGCGCTTGCGGCCACGGTACCGAACGCCAGCAGCGTCGGAAATTCCGGCAGACGTCGCCCATCCGTTTTGTCGCCCACATCCCTGAGCATTGCAGAAACGAAACCGCGTCCTGCGTGATCGGGCATCAGGCTTCGCGCGGGAATGATGATTGCCAGCAGGGGCAGACCCGCGAAATACACAATCGCAGCCGTGTCCAGCGTGGTACGGGACGTGCTCCACAGCCCCCACCCCGCTAGATAGCCCAGCACCACGGTCAGCGCCGACACCCAGCTCCACCGGCGGATTGTATCGACGCCCAGACCCAGTGCAGCGACGATGGTGAAATAGACGAACAAAAGGCTGGCATCCGAACTCGAACTGCCCAGCACAAGGGGGGCAGCAAAAGCTCCGATCACCCCGACAGCCGCCAAGAGCGGTCCGTGCAGCCAGCCCAACACCACCGCCAGCAGTGCAATCGCCACCATGCCGGTCATGGCAGGCCCTCCGCCGATCAGGTCATACAGCAACCTTGCCGACAGGATCGCACCGAACAAGGTGACGATACCCGCACCTGAAAATACCGAAGGCAGATAGGCCGTCACGCTTTGCTCGTCGTCGCCAAAGCGCCGGCGGATGTATTCCCCGGCACCCACCAACGCTGACCCGAACACCAGCGCGGCGAAGACGCGCGCGCGGGGGGGCAACAGCCCGTTTTCCATGCCGTATTGCACCAGAAAGATTCCCGCCAGCGCAAGCGACAGCGCCGAGACCGCGTAAAACCAGTTTTGCTGCAACCAAGAGCCAAAGGCCGCAAGTATGTCCGCAACCGGTGTTGCCCGTGGCGGTTCGCTTGGTCGCGGTGGGGGTGGTGGCGTGTAATCCGGGAGCGGCGGCGGGTTTTTCGTCTTTACGGGGTCTCTTTCGCCTTGCGGGGTGACCTGCGGCGCGGATTTTTCCGCGTCCGGGGCTATTGGCTCGGCAACCTCATCACGCAGCCTGCGCTCCAGCATCTGGGTATGGTCTTGCAGATCACGTATCGACTGCTCTGCCCGTGCCAGCCTTCCACGCAGCGAAAAATGCCCGAACAGAATAACGATCACCACAACCGGAACGGCGATGGCGATGACCACCATCAGGATCAAAAAGCCCTCCACTGCGCGCCTCCGGACAACACCAAGCTACGCATGATCTAGGGGAACATTTTCAACATCGTGCGCAGGTCGGGCAATCCGGTGCGTGACAAGCCCTTATCGCGCTGGAAACGTGCCAATGCGGCGACCACTGCATCGTCAAACCCGGTGCCCTCAGCCTCAAGATAACCGCCCTTGCGCAATTCCGTGCGAATGCGGGCGATCATCTCTGCATAGAGCCGTATCACCTGATCCCCGTTGCGTGCGTCGACCAGATCGGATTGCTCCTTGATACGATTCTCGCGCAGATAGGTGATATAGGCGCTGACGCCGTTGATGACCGATTGCTGCGGATTGGCCTCGCAATATTTCACGACCTGCGCCAACGATACTTCCAATGGCTGCCAAGGGGTCAAATCGTAGGTTTCATCCTCATAGACATTCGCCGCTGACAAAAATCCGCTGACCCAGGCACCAAAGGCCATATAGGCACCGGTATCATTGCGGCGGACCTCGACGAGTTTTGAGCAAGGCTGCGTGCCAGGCCCCTCGATCGCCCCGGATTGTGCCAGGGCCGGTGCCGCGATTGCACTACTCAGGATGAGGACCGAAATAAGACGAAACATGTGAAACTCCTTTGGGCGCGGAAATGCCATTTCTGTAAGGTTAACAAATTTTAACAAACCTGCACGGAAAACCCGCATGAGCCGGTTTCTGGGCGGAAAATACAGCGAAAATACCCTCAGCGATCTGCGTGTCAGCTCTGTTTCCTGCCTGGAAGAAACCCGCTGAGGCTTCGTTGAATGATGCGGCGGACCTTCGGGCGTTTGCCCGCGCTGAACGGAAGCGGCCGGCAGACCTCCATCGCGGCGACGCCGACGCGGGCGGTAAGCGCGCCGTTGACCAGTCCTTCGCCAAAGCGCCGGCTGAGCTTGGCAAGGATCGTGCCGCCCAGCACCGGCTCAAGCAGATCATCGCCGACGGCCACCGCACCCGTCGCAACCAGATGTGACAACACGGCACGGGTAAGACGCCAGGATCCGAAAAAACCGGAACGTCCGCCGTAAACTTCTGCGATGCGGCGGATCATCCGCAAATTGCTGGTAAGAGCCGCCGCAACATCCGCGAGGGCAAGAGGCACCAGCGCGGTCACCGTCGCGACCTGCCGCGCTGCCGCTTCGACCTCGCGACTGGCGGCTTGATCCAGCGGAGCGAGCAGTTCCGCCTCCGCCAGTGCCAGCAGGGCGTGCGCATCCATCTGATCGCCCCGCAACTCTGCCAGCCGGTCACGGCCCCAGCGCGTATCCTCGCGCCCGCCGTAAAGAGCCACCAACCGGTCTGTCACGCGCCGGGCATCCCCAAAGTCCCCAGAGACCAGAGCAGTGCCTGCGTCATGGCGCAACCCGTCCAACCGCGCGAGCCTGCCGAATGCCGCGACTTCACGCACACAAAGCAAGGCCAGCACGGCAAGAAACGACCCCAGCAACACCGTCATGCCCCAGCCGATCAACGGGTTGCGGGCGATCAGGTCGGTGACGAATTGCCACGCGGCCAACGACACAAGCGCGCCCACCACAGCAACAGCCAAGCCCCAGAACAGCCTTACCAATCGCGATGGCTTGCGCGCCGCCAACCGCGCCGCGATCTGCATCGCCTGACCTTGCGGCTCCGCCACCGCCACGTCCACCACGGGCGGCGCATCCGAGACGGAAGGCCGCTGGGTTTCCTCATCAAGATCGAAAAGTACCGGTCCCTTTGCCATCATGCGCCCTTTTTGTGCCATTCAAAGCGAATATCCGGCAAACCGGCATCATTGCCTGCACCATCCGTTCGCGCCGTCTCGACGAAACCGGCCTTTCGGTAGAACCGCGAGGCGCGCGCATTGTCGGCAAAGCTCCACAGACCAAGATGGGACGTCGTCGCCTGTGCGTCATGCATCAAGGCGCGCGCCATTCCCTTGCCTTGCACTTCGGGCCGCAGGTAGAGCGCGTGAATTTCCGTTCCGCTGCGGGCCAGAAAGCCGACCACCCGCCAGTCCTGTCGCATGACCCGGACCCAACCGGCGTCGATCATGTCACCGACGAACATGATCTGCTCTGCGGCGCTGTGGACTTTCGGTAGCCAGGACAACCGCGCGTTGGCCTCGACAATAACCTCGCCCAGCGTACCTGCGTCGAGGACACGCGCATCGGCGATTGCACAATCTCCGCTCACAAACGATCCCCGATCAGGAACTCCACAGCCCGATCCAGCCGGATATGGGGCGGGCCATCACCCGGTCGCAAGGTGAGGGGTGCGGGCGCGAACCGCATGATCTTGTAATCCTGATCGAGCCATTTCTCGGCACCCGAGCGCGCAGGTGTCAGCAGATGCGCCGGATCAGACGGCAAGGCACCCGGATAGAACGCGGCGGCCTTGCCGGTCTCCAGCAATGTACCACGCACGACGTTGAGCATTTCGCCGTCGTGGTTCATCTGGTCTTCGGTCGTGGCGCGCAGGGACGCGATCGCCATTGCCGCCGTATCGGCACCTGCAAAGCGGGCCTTTTCGCGCGCATCGCGCACCAGCGCCTCCATGATCGCGGTCAGCGCCGGGTGTTGCGTGTGGTGCAGATGATCCGCCTTGGTCGCGACGAACAGGATTTTCTCGACACGCTTGCCGCGCAACAACTTGCTGAGGAAACCGTTCCGGCCCGGACGGAACGCACCCAGCGTTTCCGCCAGCGCGGCGCGCAGGTCCTCCACCGCGCGCGGTCCTTGATTGATGGCACCCAGCGCATCCACCAGCACGACCTGCCGATCAATGCGCGCGAAATGATCGCGAAAGAACGGCCTGACGACCTGCCGCTTGTACGCTTCAAAACGCCGCGCCATTTCGCGCCGCAGCGATCCTCGCGGATCAGCGCCGCCGTCCGGCAGCGGCGCAAAGGTCAGGACAGGCGATCCGGCCAGATCACCGGGCAACAAAAACCGCCCCGGCGTGCAGTCGGAATACCCGACAGCCCGCGCCGCCTGAAGATAGCCTGCGAAAATTTCCGCCAATGCTCTGGCAACAGGTTCCTCCAGCTTCGATTGCGGATCAGTCTGCGCAACCAGTGCCAGATACGCCGAGGCTTCGCCGCGCGTGTTGATCCGCGACAGCGTCTGCGCCGCCCAATCATCATAGGTCATGTCCATCAGCCCAAGATCGAGCAGCCATTCGCCGGGATAATCAACGATATCCAGATGCACCGTTCGCGGCCCCTGCAACCCTGCAAGCAACCCGTTTGGCCGCACGCGCAGGCTCAGCCGGAGTTCGGATATGGCGCGGGTGCTGTCGGGCCAATGCGGTGCGCGCGCGGTCAGTGCCGCCAGATGCGATTCGTAATCGAAACGCGGCACCGTGTCGTCGGGCTGCGGTTGCAAGAACGCCGCCTCGATCCGGCCCTCGGACGCCGCCAACAGCCCCGGCATCCGTCCACGGTCCAACAGGTTCGCCACCAAAGATGTAATGAATACGGTCTTTCCCGAGCGTGCCAGACCCGTGACACCAAGACGGATCACCGGTTCGAAAAACGTCTCGGACACGCCGTCCTGCACCGCTTCGACCTGTCGCCAGATCCCGTCGGCAATTTGTGAAATGACCAAAACCTGCCTCGCCCCTTGGCAACTGTTATGGCAACATAGGCATGCCGCCACGGGATTGCCAGAAGCGCCGCAGCGCGCTAGAGCCTCCGCCATGCCCAGATATGCCCTCCAAGTCGAATACCACGGCGGCCCCTTCGTCGGCTGGCAACGTCAGGTCGGCCTGTCATCGGTCCAGGGCGTCATCGAAGCCGCGCTCGCCAAGCTGGAGCCGCGCGTTCACAATATCGCCGCCGCGGGCCGGACAGATGCGGGCGTTCATGCGCTGGCTCAGGTCGCCCACTGCGACATGGAACGTGACTGGGGTGCTTTCCGCCTTTCGGAGGCTTTGAACTATCACCTCAAACCGGCCCCCGTGGCGATCACCGCCTGCACAGAGGTCTCCGAAAACTGGCATGCCCGTTTTTCAGCGACCCAACGACGCTACCTGTTTCGCCTGCTGATGCGGCGCGCACCCGCGACCCATCAGGCGGGGCTGGTCTGGCAGGTCAAGCACGATCTGGACGTCGACGCAATGCAGACCGGAGCGGGAAAGTTGATTGGAAATCATGATTTTACGACGTTTCGTTCAACCATCTGCCAAGCCAAAACGCCGATCAAGACGCTTGAAAAGCTTGAGGTTCGGCAGGTAAATCTGCCGCACGGGCAGGAGATCCATTTTGAAGTGGCCGCGCGATCCTTTCTGCACAATCAGGT
This sequence comes from Sulfitobacter sp., assembly GCA_024637305.1. Lineage (GTDB taxonomy): Bacteria > Pseudomonadota > Alphaproteobacteria > Rhodobacterales > Rhodobacteraceae > Sulfitobacter. Next base: position 19,338 of record JAGXFI010000127.1, on the reverse strand, counting down.
GCGCAGCTTTGTCGGGACGCTGGAACGGGTCGGCGCAGGGACGATGACCCCTCAGGATGTGGCGGATGCACTTGCTGCCCGCGACCGCGCCGCTTGCGGTCCGGTCAGCCCCCCGCAGGGCTTGTACCTGGCGGGCGTAGGCTATGACGCGCCGCCTTTCTAATCGTTGTCAGTCAATCCCGCACCAGCCCCTGACCGACGCGATGAATCGCTTTCCGGTACCAGAAGTCTCGCCGCAAGACCACACCATAGTTCCATGAGATCATTCGATAAACGGCAACGCGCCAGAAACTTTCGTCGCGCCGGAACGGCCCTGTCGCACCGCAACATCATGTCAGCGTCAAGCGACGCTTTGAAAGGCAATGCCTCGACGTAGCTGCGCGCGAGGCCTTCGAACCCTTCACTCTCCACAAATCCTTCATCGGCGTCCGCCAGCAACAGCGGCAACGACAATATCGGGCCTTCGGGCAAGGCCTCCAACGCGCCGCGCAATTCTTTCTCGGACCGACCGGCACACAGATGCTGTACCGCAGCCTGCCCGAACTGGGCGGCCTGCGCGGGCGGCGCGCCTGCCCCGCGTGCGGCCTTGGCCGCGAGGGTCATCACCTCGTTAAGCGACCCCTTCACGCGGCAAACACCGGCAACCACCAGTCGTCAGCCGCCGCGTCCAGTTCATCGGCCAAGGGTGCGCCCTGACACAAGGTTATACGGGTCCAGCGGTCGGATTTCGGATCGAATTTTGACGCACCGAAAAACGACAATTTGCACCGAAGCATATCAATCGGCAGGCAGGTCGTGGCAATAAGATTGTCGCGGATCTCAGCATAGGGATAGCGTTCGGCCAGTGTCACCCGTTGAACCGCCAAAGCGTGTTCGGGATGGTCCGCCAGAAAGGCGCTGACTGATTGGCCCTGCTCCGGCAGGGCATCATGCAGTGCCTTGATCCGCCGACCGATATCCAGCGGGCTTTCCAATTCCGCGCCCGGATCTTCGAAGCGCAGCCCAAGTCGAGGTTCCTGTTTGGCCTCCGAAACATACCAGAATTGCCCGCAGGCTTCGTGCGCTTCGTAATCAGGTTCAAGCGCCCAGTCGCAGTGTTTCGCGATCTGGTTGCGCAAGGTGGATGTATCCGCCAGCGGCGGCGCAAATGGTCCGTAAGGGTCCGCCATACACGCGCTCAAGCCGTCCACCAGCTCCCCGAACGGCTCGATCAAAAGGGCGACCATCAACTCCTGCACATCCTCTGAACAGGCAGTCACCGCCTGCATGGCCGCCTCTAACGGTCTTTGCCTTGAAAGGGCGTCTGGCGACAAAAGCGCCTGTGTGGCCTTCCAGTCTTGGCTTAGCCGGTCAATGCGTGCCTGATGATCCGCGTCCGGCACCCGCCATTCGGTCAGATGCCCGGATGCGCGCGCGGCAAGCACGCCCAGCCGTGCGATCTGCGCCGCGTTGAGCGCATCCAGCGCCCTGACCCGCGACAGTGCCGTTTCACGGGCCATCATCCAGTTGTTGAGAAGCACAGGATGGTTCACCAGAAACGGAGCCATTCCCAAGCCGGTGGCGTTCCCGATACCCAGATGCCGTTTCAACGCACGATCCAGCGAAGCACCGCCGACGTGTTCGACCAGATCATGCGTAAAATGACGGATCAACCAGACAGTCAGCATCTCAGCCGCGAACGGCCCCTCAAGACCCGGTCGATCCGCGATCAGAGCGCGGTCCGCGATGCCGAACTTACCGTTTCCATATACGGCTGTCGTGCGCATCAGATAGCCGACGTCACGGATCATCCGCGCGTCGGGCTGCCGTCCGGACCGCAGCGCGTCAACCACATTAGAAAACAACCGTACCGACTTGTTTGCACGACTTAAAACAAGATCCCGCTCGCAGAAGCGACCGGCTTCTTGCAGCGGAGCATTGGAAATGATCCGCGTGATGTCGTCCGGCCCCGGAACACCATCGTAAAGCACATAGGCGCTGTCCCAAGCCGTCGCGATCACGCGGTCGGTGCGCAATTCCTGCGGCAGGTCGGACGACACGGCAACCAGCGAATATCTATGGCCGCCCAGAGCGAGCGTATAGACCGCGTGACCAAAGCCTTCAGCGTCCATTTCCCATACGGGGCGGTCGATCACGGCACGCTCCGCCACCAGACGCCAGATCATGCTGCGCAGGAACGACAGCCGGGTCGGAAACATCGACCCCATACGGGACAGGCGCATCACGTCACCGGGGGGACGTAATGGCATTTGCGGCGGCGTGTCGAGGTGATCTTTCATCCCTGCCCCTCAAAGCTGTTCCCACGAAACCTTGCGCCGATCCGCATCCGGGAAAATATTTCACGGCCAAAGCGCGCGTATTGCGGATTGTCTATCGAAGACGTTTTCATCGGACCATCTTGCCGCGACCTGTACTTTCACTCAATCTTTAAAGCGACAGATCGGGAACGCTGGAAAACAAATGGAGATTGGACATGCCGGAAGATACGAACCAAATCGAGTATTTCTATTCGGCACATTCCGCCTACGCGTATCTTGGGGCATGGGAATTGCAACGGATTGCGAATGACACCGGTTGGCAGGTGATCCACCGCCCTATGGAGCTTGCCCCGGTGATGACCGCTGCGGGCGGCAGCAAGATCAGTGACCGGCCAAAAGAACATGTCAGGTATTTCTTCGGCCGCGAGATGGTCCGCTGGGCCGAATGGCGCAACCTGCCAATGGTGCGACACCGGCCGACCTATCACGACAAGCCGCTTGCACTGGCCAGCAGCATTATAATTGCCTCCGGTGATCCCGGCCCGCTGTCCCGTGCCATCCTTCAGGCGCATTGGCGTGACGATGCAGACATCTCTGACTATAAGACGCTACAGCGGTTGGCAGATGAGATCGGACAGGACGGCGACGCGCTCCTTGCTGTTGCGGGCGATCCCGAAATCCAAGCGCAATTTAAAGCGAATACTGACGAGGCGATTGCGCGACACGTTTTCGGTTCACCCACCTATTTTGTGCGCGGCGACATGTTTTACGGACAGGACCGTTTGCCGATGGTCGAACGGGCGATCAAGAAGCCCTTTACAGTCTGACCCGCCCCGCGCTAGCGATTTCGCAATCGGTCGGGGAGACAGGCGATGACGGCAAAATACGACACTTATGATGTGATTATCATCGGCGGCGCGATCATGGGATCGTCTACCGCATGGTGGCTGACACAGATGCAAGGTTTCATGGGCCGTGTTTTGGTCATTGAGCGCGATCCAACCTACAGCTTTGCCTCCACATCCCATACCAACAGCTGCATCCGCCAGCAGTTCACCAATGAGGCCAACATCCGCGTGTCACAATTCGGTGCCGAATTCGTGCTCAACTTCCGCGACTTCATGGGGGGCAATCCGGAGGTCCCGACGCTGGCGCTGCAAAGCTATGGCTATCTCTATCTGGCCGACGATCCTGCCTTTGTGGCAGCACTCAAGGCGTCGCAAACTGTACAGGCACGGCTGGGCGCAGGCACCCGCCACATGACCCGCGACGAGATCGCCGCTACCTATCCGTTCTACAACCTCGACGACATCATTGCCGGCAACCATAACACCCTCAACGAAGGATACTTTGACGGCGGCACCATGTTCGATTGGTTCAAGCGCATGGCACGGCGCAACGGCGTTGAATACATCGCGGGAGAGGTCGCCGCGATCACTGCTAACAAAACTGTCGAAAGCGTCACCCTCGCCAGCGGCGAAATCATAACATGCGGAACGCTTGTGAATGCGTCGGGCCCACGGGCCGCCGCGACCGCGAAAATGGCTGGCCTCGACATCCCGGTAGTGCCGCGAAAACGCTATAGTTTTGTGTTCGACGCAGCACAGCCGCTGGAGCAGGATCTGCCGCTGACAATTGATCCGTCCGGTGTCCACATGCGCAGCGATGGCCGCTATTACCTCGCAGGATGCCCACCGGATGATGACCCGGACGTCGCCTACGATGATTTCGCATTCGATCATTCGATCTGGGAAAACAAGGCCTGGCCCGCTATAGCAATTCGCGTTCCTCAGTTTGAACAGCTCAAGCTGATCAACGAATGGGTTGGTCACTACGCCTACAACCTGCTTGACCAGAACGCGCTGATCGGGCGCGCGGACAGCCTGGAAAATTTCATCTTCATCAATGGCTTTTCCGGTCACGGCCTGCAACAATCCCCCGCAATGGGTCGGGGCGTGGCCGAACTGATCGCTTATGGGCAATACCGGAGCCTCGACCTGAGCGCCTTTGACGTCAACCGCGTTGGCAGGGGCGAGCCGTTTATGGAGAAAGCCGTCATATGAACCTGAAAGAAAACGCTTTTCTGAAAGCGATCCGGGCAGGAAAACAGCAGATCGGTTTGTGGGTCAGCCTGAGCAGCCCCTATGCCGCCGAAGCGGTGGCACCCGCCGGCTATGACTGGGCCTTGCTGGATATGGAACATTCGCCCAATGAACTGGCCTCACTCCTGGGACAGCTACAGGCCTTTTCGGCCTGGCCCACAACGCCCATCGTGAGGCCCGATTGGAACGATACCGTCAAGATCAAGCGGCTTTTGGATCTCGGCGTGCCGGGGTTGCTGTTGCCGATGGTCGAAACCCTGGAAGAGGCACGCGCAGCCGTTGCCGCCACCCGCTATCCGCCAAACGGCAAGCGGGGCGTGGCAGGCACCATTCGCGCCAACCATTTTGGCCGGATCAAGGACTACTACGCCGAAGTCGAGAAACAGACCGCCGTGCTGATCCAGTTGGAAACGATGCAGGCGGTGGATAACTCCGTGGCCTTCGCCGACGTTAAAGGCGTCGATGGTGTCTTCTTTGGCCCGGCGGACATCGGGGCCGATATGGGCATTCTTGGCAATCCGATGAATCCGGAGATATGGAACTATATCCGTCCCGCGGCGCGCGCGTTGATGGCACGCGGGATGCCGGTCGGTACGCTGGTGTCCGACCCCGCCTTCGCGGCAGAATTGCTGAACGACGGGTTCAGTTTCGTCGCTTGCGGATCGGATGCGGGGCTTCTGGCAAAGGGTTCGGATACGCTGTTGTCCACTGTGCGCGGCAAGCTGGTTTGAAATTCAGAGAGGAAACTGCATGAAAAAGATCGTACTGACCGGAGCCGCGGGGCGCCTTGGCTCTTACCTGCGTGAGCCCCTGTCGAAAATGGCGGATGAACTGCTTAGCACTGACATCGCGGACGCCCCTGCAAAGCTCTACCCCGGAGAGAGCTGGGCGCAAGCCGACCTGGCCAAGATGGACGATGTCGCGCCGCTTCTGGAGGGTGCGGATATGGTCGTGCATTTCGGTGCCATCGTGGACGAAGTCCCGTTCGAGGAAATGCTTGGCCCGAATTTTGTAGGTTCATACAACATTTGGGAGGCCGCGCATAAGCACGGTGTCAAGCGGGTGATTTATTCGTCGTCGATCCACGCAGTCGGCATGTACCCCAAGACCGAGCGTATCGGCACCGACGTCGCCCATCGTCCGGACACATTCTATGGCCTCGCCAAGTGCTTTACCGAAGACCTTGGCCGCATGTACTGGGAAAAGCGCGGATTGGAGAGCGTGCATCTGCGTATCCTGAGCGCCGCACAGGTCACCAACACCCGCGCATTGGGATCGTGGCTAAGCTATGACGATCTCATCCAGCTCGTCACCCGCGCAATCGACACGCCTATCGTCGGGTTCTCGATCATCTACGGCGTGTCGAACAATGACCGCGTGCCGGTCGACAATACCAAGGCCGCGTTTCTCGGTTATCGCCCGCGCGACAATGCCGAGGAATTCGCGGAAAAGATCATGGCCGAAGCCCCCTCGGCAGACCCGCAGGATGCGGGCCAGATGTGTCATGGCGGCCCCTTCGCGTCGATCCCGCTTGGGCAAAGCGCGTTGTCGCAGATGAATATCGTGGATGACCGCAAGGAAGACTGAAAGGGTTGCAGCATGACAATTACCGTCCGCCCCGTCGCCGCTGGCGACAAGGATGCCTGGAACAGACTTTATGAAGGGTATTCAATCTTCTACAAGGTGACGCAAACGCAGGAAATGCGTGATCGCGTGTGGTCGTGGCTGCATGATCCAGCGCATCAAACCTGCGGCTTTGTCGCAGAAGATGCGGACGGCAAGGTTATCGGTTTAGCACATTACCGAGAATTTGCGCGCCCGCTCGCGGCTGCGACCGGCGGGTTTCTGGATGATCTTTTCGTCGATCCCGACGCCCGCGGAACGGGGGCTGCGGATGCGTTGATCGAAGCGCTCAAGGATGAAGCCGGGCGTCGCGGCTGGACGGTGATCCGCTGGATCACCGCCGACGACAACTACCGCGCGCGTGGGGTTTACGACCGACTGGCCGCGCAAACGAAATGGGTCACATACGATATCAAGCTGTAAGGAACGCCGTGGGATAAGCGGTGCGTCGCCAACATCGCTTTTTCACGCTCTTTACGCTCCTTACGCGAAGTCGATGAACTTGTTGAACGGCATCTCGCGCAGCCGTTGGCCAGTCGCCGCGAAAATCGCATTGGCAAGCGCAGGTGCGGCGGGCGGCACTGGCGGTTCCCCGATACCGCGCACCGACGGGCCATTTTCCAATCCGCGCACGGTAATTTCCGGAGCCTGATGGAAGCGCAAACCTTCATGGGTATAGAAATTGTCCTGCTCCGCGACCCCGTCGCTAAAGGTAATCTCCGCATTTATCGCATGCCCAAGACCCCAGATCACCCCGCCCTGAACGTTGTTTTCAAAATTGACCGGGTCCAGCACGCGGCCCACATCTGCCGCGACAAAGACCTTGTCGATGCGAATGCCTTCCGGCGTCTGGGTCACTTCAACGACCTCTGCCACGGGAACGCCGAAGGATTCCACCATAGCGACCCCGCGCCCTTGCCCGGCGGACATGGCGCTGCCCCCCCAGTTCGACATCTCGGCCACAGCCTCCAGCACCTTCATATGCACGGGGTTGGTGCAAAGGCGCAAACGCTCGGCAAGAGGATCGGCACCAGCAGCGTGGATCAGCTCGTCCAGCCAGCTTTCGGCGAAGAACCCCGCAACAGGTGCGCCGACCGCGCGCCAGGAGCTGACGGGCGCAAGTTCGGGCGTTCTGAATCCGCGCACGCGCAGGTGCGGGATCGCATAGGGCATGGTCCATGCACCGGCGACGATCTGGCCGTCCGGACCCATGATTGGCTGGCCCAGACGACTGGCCTGCGATGCGGCCACGGAAGGGGTTGCGATATCCAGCGCAAAGGCCTCAACCTTGCCTTCCTTCACCTTGCCTTGCGCGCGCGCCATACCAATCTGGCGCGGATAATCGTGAATAAAATCCTCCTCCCGGCGGTAGGTCAGCTTGACCGGCGTCCCCTTCATCTGCACGGCGATCTCGGCGGTACGGGTGATGAAATCGAACTCCAGCCGGTGACCAAAGCTGCCGCCGGCAAACTGGTTGTAGAACAACACGTCCTCCGGCGCGCATCCGGCAACCGCCGCGACCTTGTCTTGCAGGAATCTCGGAAGTTGGTGCGCGGCCCAAACCTCGGCTCCCCCATCGGATATGCGAACGACAGCACTCAGCGGCTCAAGCGGCTGGTGCGCGACATAGGGGCTGCGGTATTCCGCGCTAAGCGTTTCGGCGGCAAGCACCGCGCCGACATCGCCTTCGTCGCGCCATGTCTTGTCGAGATTGTCTTCGATGAAGCTGGCAGCGACTGCGTCCCAATGACCTTGCATCTCAGCCGGGAACGGTGCCGGTCCCCAGTCAAAGCGGATCGCCTCAATCGCCTGAAACGCCCGCCAGGTATTGTCGGCCACGACCGCGACCCCGCCAGTAATAGGCACGACATCAATCACGCCACGCATCTTCTTGGCATCGCCCGCATCATACCCCAGCATCGCCCCACCCTGTCGCGGATTGGTACAAAGGGCGGCGTGAACCATCCCCTCAAGCCTCAGGTCGATCCCATAGGTCTGCGTGCCGGTGGATTTTGAAATGATATCTGTACGTTGCATGGGCTTGCCCAGAAGACGCCATTCGGACGGATCCCTCAGAGACACCTCCGTCACGGGTTCCACCCTCGCCGCGGTCGCGGCAAGCGCAGTATAGGGCAGCGTCGCCCCGTCAGGCAGAATCACCGCGCCGCCCTGTGTCCGCAGGGAGGTCACATCATGCCCTGTCTGATCGGCGGCCGCACGTTTGAGCGTTTCGCGTGCGACGGCACCAGCATGGCGCAGCTTGTCATAGCTGTCGGGCACCGAACTGGACCCGCCCGTGGCCATGATGCCCATCACCTTGGCCGCGCCCCCAAGCGCGCTGCGCACAGTCTTTGCCATGCGGCTGTCATCAAACGGCATGAACGGTGCCAGGTCAGCGGCCAATGCAGTGTTGTAATAGGCTGCGTCGGGCTGACCAAAGCTGAGTGTGACGTGCGCGGGATCGACATCCAGCTCCTCTGCGATCAGGGCGGCTTGCAAAGACTGCACGCCCTGCCCCACATCCGCATGCGGCAGGATCAGCACGATCGCGTCTCCGGTAATCTTGACGAAGGGGTTGAACGTGGCCTCCCCCGGCGCGAGCGATTGCCTGAGCGGGTTGTCGTGTGGCGTCCTGACGGCATAGACGCCAAAGGCGACACCACCGGCGATCGCCGCTGATCCGATCAGAAATGTGCGGCGGGCAATGGTTCTGGCGCGTCCCATGAGAGGATCCTTTTCACGTCTGCTTGGGTACATCTGGGCCAGCGCCCGCCGGTTGGCAATGGAGACCGCTTTATCAGCCCTGCATGAACCCCAATTTTCCGGGAATTTTTGCGGCCATCCCGGCGGGATGTGTCATGTGCCACGCCATGACCTGATTGCTTGACAGACAGGGCAGTGATGTTTCCGTTTCGATCGCGTCCATCACGTCAAGAGTGCGCAGGTTGGTACAGGAAAGGAAAACCGCATCGACGTTGCCTTGCGCCGCCAGATCAAGCGCGGCAGCGCGGATCGACGCGCGGCTGATGCGCACGACGTTTTCCTCGCGCGCCTCGTTGAAGCTGCCCATGGCGGGGGTGGCGATGCCTGCACCCGAAAGGACATCGCGCAACCTGTCAGAGACGTTGGCAGTATAGGGTGACAAAAGCGCCAGCCGCGTCACCGCGAGCGCGCGGCAGGCGGCGATAAGGGCCGTGAGCGGGTCGGTGACCTGATCCGCCGCCGTGCCAAGGCGGATCAGGTCCGCGATGCGCGCCGCGCCGATCTGCGCGCTCGCAGATGTGCAGCCATAGCCGAGGGACGCAAAGTGCACAGGACGCGGAAACAATTTGGCGGCGCGTGTCAGGTGGTGCGACATCTCGTTCAGGGTATCCGGTGTGACCTCTGCTCCGCTTGGCACTCGGCTGACATAAAGCGGCTGTTGAGCGGAGATCATACGGCGAAATTCGCTTTCAATGGTTTCATCCGCCTGAAGGACGATGAGACCCAGCGCCCGTGGCCCTTCAGCCGCGCGGGTATAGGGATAGTCGGTCAAAGTTGCACCATGTCGCGATCGGCGCGCGGTGACAGAAATCGACAGCCGGTTGCGGTGATGACGATGTCTTCCTCATGGACCAATATCTTCCCACGAGCCGTCTCTATCCCTGGCTCCAGCGTAAGAACCATGCCTTCGGTCAAGGGTGTGTGGTCTTCAGGGATCAGCGATAAACCTTCGGTCAACTGCATTCCCAACGCATGGCCCAACCGACCTGCATCCGACCCGCCCGCGCCTTCCGTGACGATGGCATCCATGGCGTGAAACAAGTCTGCTGCTGTGGTTCCCGGACGTGCAATAGCCGCGGCGGCATCCACCGCATCGATGAGGCGCGCATGGGCGGATGCAATGGCGTCGGCAGGCGCGCCGACCGAATAATTGCGGTCGAAATCGCAGAAATAGCCGTCCCAGACCATGCCGGTGTCCAGCATCAGCACATCGCCCCTGTCAAGCGGCGCATCGCTCGCCGGTGAAATGACATCCGCGTATCCCCCCTGCGCTGCGGCCCCGGCAAGATAGGGCACCCAATCCGCACCCTCCTGCAGCCCGAGACGTTGAAAATCACGAAATATCTGTGAAAGCGGGACACCTTCGCGCGCAATTTCCTGCACACGGGCAAAGGCGCGTCCGGCGATGGCGCAGGCTTTTTCGATCTTTGCGATCTCAGCGGGCGATTTTACCGCGCGCAGACGCTGCATGATGCCTGCATCGTCGCCGACTGTCGCGTGCACCCCGTCCTGGACGCGCGCCCAATCGGCCAGCGGCATTCGCAGGTGGCTTTCCAGACCGGACGGCACCCCGATCCGGCCCCCGCCCGCGATCTCGTTCAGCGCATCGCGCAGCAGGCTGACGCCATCATCCTTCAGATCCGGCGCGCGCCAGCACCGGATATCTTCGACCCATGTCTGGGCCATCAGTGCCGCACCGATGGACGGGATCACGGCGACCGGCTTTCCGGTGGCGGGCAAGATCACGAACCAAGGTCGCGTCGGGCTTTCCCAGAAACGTGTCAGGAAACCGGTGAAATACCGCACGTCCGGTTCCGTGGTCAGCAACAGCGCCGCAAGGTCGTGCTTTGCCATCAGGGCTTGAGCGCGTGCCGTACGGGACTTGAATTCTGCCACCGGAAAACCGCGTGTCATGTGGCGGGACCTTCACTGAGGATGCAAAGCACCCGCGATTGCGCATCCAGACCCACACTGGCACGCTGTTCCGCGTCAAGGGCGATCAGTCCGGAAATGCCTGCCGCTCCGGATGGGGAGGATGCAAACCCTGCCACCATCGCAAGCCCTGCCCCCGCCTGTCCCTCGTCTTCGCTGATCGTGGCAAAGAAATCCGCATCACGCTCCAATCCCTTTAGCGCGATCAGCGACGGCATCTTGCAATCCAACCGGCCCATTTCCGACACCGGTCCGGGCATTTCGCGTGCCTCGCCCGCGACGATGGAACCGTAGAGCGCAGGAGCCGCCTCCGGCTCGACCACGATGATGCACGGCGCGGACCCCCAAGCCTTGCGCGCCAGCACGGCGCAGGCACAGGCCAGACCGCCGACACCGGCCTGAAGGAACATATGCGTAGGGGGCGAGGATACCTGCGAAATCGCCTCTGCCATCAGCACCAGATACCCTTCCATCAGGCAATGAGGGATTTCCGTGTAGCCGGGCCAGGAGCTGTCGGACAAAAGCTGCCAGCCGTTCGCTTTGGCGGCGGCTTCGGCGGCTTTCATGCTGTCTTCGTAGGTCGCCCCTTCGCGGACGACGCGCGCGCCCTGTTCTTGCAACCGCGCGGCAAAGCTGTCGGGCACGGTCTGCGCGATATAGACGACCGACGCAGCACCGAAAGCCGCCGCACCGGCTGCAACGGACATGCCGTGATTGCCCGCGCTGGCCGTGACATAGGTTTGTCCGGTGACGTCCTGTGACTGTGCCGCAGTGGCAATGACATAGGCGGCACCCAACGCCTTGAAGCTGCCAAGCCCCATACGCCCACGCTCATCCTTGAGCCACACACTGGTCACCGCTGCCTCCGTGGCGATGGCGGGCGCGCTTTGCAGAGGGGTTTCGCCAGCGACCGGACAGCGCGCCACAAGCGCTTGCGCGCGGGCCGCTTCGTCGCTCGGAAACGGAATGCTGTCCAAGCCCGTGAGTGTTCGCGGTCGGGGAGTATCCAGAAGTTTCATGTTCCCACAACAGTCGCTAACGTATGGGCCGGTCAAGTCATTTCGCGCGCGAGCGCAGCGTTACCCTGCGCCCAGCTTGGCCGCAGCGGACTTGAGCGCTTCGCGGATACGCGGATAAGTCCCGCAGCGGCAGAGGTTACCCCCCATCGCCGCATCAATCTGGTCATCCGTAGGGTCCGGGTTGAAACCCAGAAAAGCCGCTGCCTGCATGATCTGACCGGACTGGCAATACCCGCACTGGGCGACTTGATGGTCGATCCACGCGGCCTGTACAGGGTGCGGTGCCTCGGGCGTGCCAAGACCTTCGATCGTGGTGATCTTCCCGTCCACATCCGCAGCCGCGACCTGACACGACCGCACGGCGACCCCGTCCATATGCACGGTGCAGGCCCCGCACGCCGCTATTCCGCAGCCGTATTTCGGCCCCGTGATCCCCAGCACATCGCGCAACACCCACAAAAGCGGCATGTCGTCTTCGACGTCGATCTCGTGTTCGGTGCCGTTGACGGTGAGTTTCATGGGCATCCGGTCAGTCATCCGCCAACCTTCAGAACTCCACCACGGCGCGAATGGACTTGCCCGCGTGCATGAGGTCAAACCCTTCGTTGATCTGGTCAAGCGTCAGCTTATGAGTGATCATCGGGTCGATCTCAATCTTGCCGTCCATGTACCAATCGACGATTTTGGGCACATCCGTCCGTCCCTTGGCCCCGCCAAAAGCCGTCCCGCGCCAGACGCGGCCGGTGACCAACTGGAAGGGGCGCGTGCTGATCTCGGCACCTGCAGGGGCCACACCGATGATGATCGACTCGCCCCAGCCCTTGTGCGCGGCCTCCAGTGCCGTGCGCATGACCTTGGTATTTCCGGTCGCGTCAAACGTATAATCCGCGCCACCTTTGGTAAGCTCGACCAGATGCGCGACCATGTCGCCGTCCACTTTCGTCGGGTTCACGAAATCGGTCATGCCGAAATACGTGCCTATCTCCGCCTTGTCGTCGTTGAGGTCCACGCCCACGATCTGGTCCGCCCCGGCAAGCCGCAGGCCCTGAATGACGTTCAGACCGATACCTCCCAAACCAAAGACCACACAGCGCGCGCCGATCTCTACCTTGGCGGTGTTGATGACCGCCCCGATCCCTGTGGTCACGCCACAGCCGATATAACAGATCTTGTCGAACGGCGCATCCTTGCGCACCTTCGCCAATGCAATCTCGGGCACCACGGTATGATTGGCAAAGGTCGAGCACCCCATGTAATGATGGATTGGCGTACCGTCCTGCATCGAGAACCGGGTGGTTCCGTCCGGCAATAGACCCTGACCTTGGGTGATCCGGATCTTCTGGCACAGGTTCGTCTTGCCCGACAGGCAATATTCGCATTCGCGACATTCGGGCGTATACAGCGGGATCACATGATCGCCAACCTCAAGCGTCGTAACGCCCTCGCCCACCTCCAGCACGATCCCGGCTCCTTCGTGACCCAGAATTGCGGGGAAAATACCCTCGGGGTCATCGCCGGACCGGGTGAATTCATCCGTATGGCACAGACCGGTCGCCTTGATTTCGACCAACACCTCGCCGCGCTTGGGTCCTTCGAGGTTCACTTCCATAATTTCGAGCGGTTTTCCGGCGGCAACGGCAACGGCGGCGCGGGTTTTCATCATGGCAATTCTCCCTGCAATCAAATTCGGCCGAACAAGGCCCAAGGCATCGCTGGTTGTCAAGCCATGAGGCGTCGCAAACAAGCGTCGATCACGGCGCATCTGACAGGCTCTGCTTCAGGGCATCCAGCACCGACATCTTGGACGGAACGGCAAGCATTTGCAAAGCCTCTTTAATTTCCGGCTTGATCGGGAACCGCAGCCATAGGCCGGCAGCCCCGGAATGCGCTCAGAACGCTTGGTCGGATACCAGTCTCATCCCCAGATGTGCAGGTGGGGAACCGACGGCGCATCCACCCCGGGCAGGATCGCGTTCAAGATAGGACATCGCGGCGATATGTTCGCCACCGACAAAGAAGGCCGGACAACGGTCCGGCGCGATCTCTCCCCCCGAAGCGCCCGTAAAGCATTCGCTGGTCCATTCCCAAACGCTGCCATCCAGATCGACGATCCCTTGCGAGGTGGTCGCGAAAGACCCTTGCGGACGCAACGAGCGCTTGGTTTGCGGTTTGAGCAGATAGGCGGAGGCCCATGTCAGTTCGGACGAGGTGAAGATCGGATCGGGAGCTTTGGGCAGCACCTCTGCGGCCATGTATTCCCATTCGGCAAGCGTCGGCAGACGAAAATCATGCCCGGTCGCATAGCTGATCCAGGTCAGGTATTCGCCCACGTCTACGAAGGAAAGCCCGGTCGCGGGAGTGGTAAGTTCAGATTTTCCATTGGGCGCGCGCAATGCCAGCGTGCAACCGCCGGCTTGGTGGCAGGCATTCCACTCAGCGACGCTGACCTCGTATTTCTGGACGTAAACCGGCGCACCGTCCTGCATGACGACCGGCTCTTCGGCCATCGCGGGCGGTGACAACAGATCGGGGCCGCGCAGAAAGAACGCGGCCCCGAAAAGGACCGCCACCGACCCGGCCAACCCCACCCAGCGCAAAGTGTTGCGGGGTGTCGTTGAATGGATTTCGGTGGTGGTCATGGTCTTTTTCTCCGTATCAGGTCGCGAAGGCACGTGGTGCGACGACTTGCTCCATCAGGTTATTGTTCCACTCGCCATCGACAACGAAATGTGCGGTTGCTCCGAGCATCGCGCCTTCGATCAGGTTGTGGTTCACATATGCGTAAACCCCGGGCTGCTCGAAGGTATACATCGCAGCTACCGCGCTGCCGCCTCGGACGAACCATGTCTCCATGCCGGTCATCGGTGCTTCGCTGAACGATGCTTCCCAGACAAAGTCGCCATGGCCGCCGATCAGGTGCGGACGGGTGTCCCGGTTGGCCTGGTTGTGGATCATCAGGACAGTCTCGCCCACCTTGCTGCGCAGGGCATTTTCACCGGTCAAGGCACCAACGGCCCCGTTGAACACCGAATGGGTCGGTGTGAGCGTGCGCATTGCATCGAGGCTGTCGGTATAATCTTCGCCAGCCACCGCGTAAGAACGGTAATCGCCGTTTTCATCTTTCGGCAGATAGTAATCCTGTTCCCCTATATAGGCGATGGTGTCGTATTTCAGCAGGTTGCCGTCCTTGTCCTTCAGACCGTCGCGCGGCAGGACCATGATCGCCCCGTTCATGCCGTGGCAGACGTGATAGGGGATCATCGCGCCACCAGGGGCACAGTGATAGGTAAAGCAGCCCGGTTTGGTCGCCTTCCAGCGCAGCACTGTTTCCTCGCCGGGAAAAATATGGGTCAAGCCGCCACCGCCCAGCGCGCCGGTAGACGCGTGAAAGTCGATGTTGTGCTCCATCATGCTGTCGGTCGGATTGCGCAGGGTCAGTTCGACCATGTCGCCTTCGTGGACGATGATCAGCGGACCGGGAACGGAGCCGTTAAAGGTCAAGGCCCAGATCGACGCGCCGGTGTCTTCATCCACGACCATCAGACGCTCGGTGGTGTCCATGGTGATCTCGACGATCTTCGGGCCGCCGGTCGCAACCTGCTCGTGTTCCGGTGCGAACGGGGGTGCCACTAATTCCTGCCTGACGCGGGTATAGCCGGTCAGATCTGCCGGAGCGGCTGTGCTTTCCGCAGCTTGCTCTGCCGCCGCTTTATAGAGGTTGGCAGAGGTGGCGTTCGCCTTGTGCAATTTGGGGCTGCGGGGAGCCGCCATCGCACTTGCACCGGTCAGCGCCGCAGCGCCCGCCAGAACGGAGCCGCGCAGGACATTGCGTCGGCTGGTTTGCATAAGACCTGGGTTGATGAATTTTGTCATTTCTTCCTCCATCATTTTCGAGTTTGAGAGGCGCGCCCGTTTTCGGGCATCGCCGTGAGTGGTTGTCTTGTTCAAAGATTGCCGAGCTGGGCTTCGAAGCGCTCTTTGGCCTTCTTGGGCACACGGCCCTCAAAGAAGTCCTCAGGTGCTGCATCGACATCGCCGACCGCGATCGTCATCACCATGCCCATTGCATAGTGCGGTTTGCACATCACGCCGTACACACCTTCGGCGTCAAACGTGGCTTCGACTTCCTTGTTCATCTTGCCGGTGAACCCTTCAGCGCCCTCAGGCATCATGCCTTTGATGCTTTCGGCGTTGTGGCTCTTGTCCGTCGGGACGAAAACCACCGTGTCGCCTGGTGCGATGCGAACGAACGAAGGCTCAAAGACCATCGTGCCTTCCTCGCCCTTGTTGAGCATCTTTACTTCGAAGGTTTCAGCCAATACCGGGCTGCTCAAAATGGCGCTAAGCGCGAGGCCGGAGGCGATCATACGAAACATTTTTTTTCCTTTCATGTTCGTTTGATGGATAGATATCTCCCGTCGCATGTCTGATCTTTGTCCTGGCGCAATAGAAACGAGCCGGTTTTGTTGATCTGGATCAATTCACGTGGCTCCCGCGCAAGAATTGTGAAATTAAGCGACTATGAGACACGCAAAACGCCCGCAAACCCGGCTGGATGAAAGCCTGTTGAGCCATGTGCCGCCTTTTTCAAGGCTGGACGGCCCACAGATTCGCGAGATTCTCGATCAGGCGAGCCCGCGGCGATTTGAGTCCGGAACAACCGTTTTCGAGGAAGGCGCGCCGGCGGATCGTTTTTACATGCTGCTTGACGGGTATATCCGTGTGGTGCGCATCACGCCCGAAGGTGAACAGGTGATCGCGCTGCACATCCCCAGCGGCCAGTTGTTCGGCATCGCACAGGCGCTCGGGCGGGACACCTACCCTGCAACGGCCATCACGGCGGCAGAATCCATCGCGTTGTCCTGGCCCGGACGGCTGTGGCCGGAATTCGTGGCGAAGTATGACGGCTTTGCCACCGAGACCTACAAGACCGTCGGAACGCGTATCGGCGAGATGAATACCCGTATCGTCGAGATGGCAACCCAGCAGGTCGAGCAACGGATCGCGAATGCGTTGTTGCGACTGATCAACCAGACGGGTCGCAAGGTCGCCAAGGGGATAGAGATCGATTTTCCCATTACCCGTCAGGATCTGTCGGAAATGACGGGAACAACGCTGCATACCGTCAGCCGCATGCTCAGCGCGTGGGAAAAACAGGGTCTGGTCGAAAGTGGCCGGAAACGCATCACCGTACTCGAACCCCATCAGCTGGTGCTGTTGACGGGGCCGAAGGCTACGTGATCGCAAGGCGGAGTTCCGCGTAAAACGCGGTTTCGTCCAGCCCGTATTCCGCGCAGGCGTCCTTAACCGTATGAAACGGATTCACCAGACATCCCACGCAAAGCATCTTGTGACGCATGAAAACCGGAATCGTCTGCGGCCAGCTGGCCATCAGATCGTCCAGCGGCAAATCAGGGTTTTCGAGTCGCATTCGCGTCATGAGGCACCTCGTTGACTGGTACATTATCTACCGGCTCAAATTACTTGCTCAAATGCATTCGACGTTGCGCTGGCGCAAACTTGTTGCGCGACCGGCGGGCTACTACCGGCACATGAATCGCCGAACGGAGGCCCAAACATGGCTGAATTCCTTACAAAATCGCGGGCGCGCAACGTATTCTACGGAGGCTCGATCTTCTTCGTAGTCGTCTTTATCGGGCTGACCGCCCACAGCCACAAATATGTGGTCGAGAAATCCACAGCGGGCATGCCCCTGACCAAAGAGGTTAGGATGGGCAAACATGTCTGGGAACGCAATTCGTGCATCAACTGCCACACCTTGCATGGCGAAGGTGCCTATTTCGCTCCCGAGGTCGGTAACGTCATGACCCGATGGGGTGTGCTGGACGACCCGGAGGCCGCTTTCGAAATCCTGCAAGGGTGGATGGAAGCCCAGCCCAGCGGAATCGAAGGCCGTCGCCAGATGCCGAACTTCAACCTCACCGAAGAAGAAATCCGCGCACTCGCGGAATTTTTGCGGTGGGCCGATCAAACCGACACGCAGGGCTGGCCGCCCAATGACGCGGGTTGAGGAGGAATACCAATGAAATACCAATCTCAAAAAGTGGCATATGCCTATTTCGTCTGCGCGATGGCGCTATTCGGCATTCAGGTCCTTGGCGGACTTCTGGCCGGATGGGTCTATATTTCGCCCAACTTCCTGTCGGAACTGGTGCCGTTCAGCGTCATCCGCATGATCCATACCAACGCGTTGATCGTCTGGTTGCTGCTCGGTTTTTTCGGGGCCGCATTTTTTCTGGTCCCGGAAGAGTCCGAGCGTGAACTCTATTCGGTCAAGCTGGCCTATCTGCAACTCATCATCCTGGTTGTCGGCACGCTGGGTGCCGTGGGTAGCTACCTTGTCGGCATTCACGGCGGGCGCGAATTTCTTGAACAACCCCTTTGGGTCAAGATCGGCATCCTCGTCGCCGCGCTCATCTTCCTGTTCAATATCTCGATGACGGTTCTTGCGGGCAAGAAAACCGCGATCACCAACGTGCTGCTGATGGGGCTGTGGCTGCTTTCGCTGCTCTGGATCTTTGCCTTCATCAACCCCGACAACCTGTCGCTGGACAAGATGTACTGGTGGTTCGTCGTTCACCTCTGGGTCGAAGCGACCTGGGAGCTGGTGATGGCCGCGATCCTTGCCTTCCTGCTCCTGAAGCTCACCGGTGTTGACCGCGAAGTCGTGGAAAAATGGCTCTATGTCATCGTCGCCACTGCGCTTTTCTCGGGCATCCTCGGCACTGGGCACCATTTCTACTGGATCGGCCTGCCGGGGTACTGGCAATGGATCGGCTCGATCTTCTCGACCTTCGAGGTGATCCCGTTCTTCCTGATGATGTCCTTTGCCTTCGTCATGGTCTGGAAGGGCAAGCGCAACCACCCCAACAAGGCGGCACTCCTGTGGTCGCTGGGGTCGTCCACCGTTGCCTTCTTCGGTGCCGGCGTCTGGGGCTTTTTGCACACTTTGCACGGCGTCAACTTCTACAGCCACGGCACTCAGATCACAGCGGCACATGGGCACCTGGCCTTTTACGGAGCCTATGTCGCCCTGAACCTCGCGATCTTCACCTATGCAATGCCATTGCTGCGTCAGCGCCAGCCGTACAATCAGGTGCTCAACATGGTGAGCTTCTGGCTGATGACTGGTGGGATGGCTTTCATGACCTTCGTGCTGACCTTTGCAGGGACCATCCAGACCCACATGCAACGTGTGATCGGAGACTACTACATGGAAGTTCAGGACAGTCTGTCGATCTTCTATATCATGCGCTTTGGCGCGGGTGCTTGTGTGGTGATCGGCGCGCTCTTGTTCATCTATTCGCTGCTCGTCGTTCGAAAGCGCGAAGTCATCGAACCCGGCCCGCACGCGACCGTAGCAGGAGAATAAATCATGAAAGATATCGTGATGACCACCCCGCACTACCAACCCTCGGGCCGCGAATGCGAGCTGTTCGAGATGGCACATAACAACGGTTTGCCCCTTCTTCTGAAGGGGCCGACCGGCTGCGGCAAGACACGGTTCGTCGAACACATGGCCGCGAAACTGGGCAAGCCGCTCTACACGGTCGCCTGCCACGACGATCTGTCCGCCGCCGATCTGATCGGGCGCTATCTGCTCAAGGGCGGAGAGACGGT
>JAGXFI010000126.1 GCA_024637305.1 Sulfitobacter sp. | reverse complement strand
GGCTATGTCGCCAGCGAAATCACCAAGAACGGCGGTATCGCTATTTGCGCACCCATCGCGCCTTACGCAACGACGCGCCGTGCCGTGCGAGAAGATATCGAGCAGTTCGGTGCCTTCGTCGAAGTCCACGTAGCCACCAGTATCGAGGAATGCGAAAAACGCGACCGCAAGGGTCTGTACAAGCTGGCGCGCGAGGGCAAGATCAAGGAATTCACCGGGATCTCCGACCCTTATGACGTTCCGGCAAATCCCGAGCTGTCAGTCGAAACCGAGAATGTCGATGTCGACAATTGCGCGCATCAGGTTCTGCTGAAGCTCGAATCGATGGGGCTGATCAAAGGTTAAAGGCTATCCCTTAACGCCAGTGCCGCGCGCTTTTCCAGATCGGTAAAGCGCGCTGCTTGCGTTTTGGCGGCCCTTAGCGCGGGCAGCAATGCATCATATTGCCCGGGGGTGGCGCTTCGGATCGCCTCCATGATCTGCGCCGCATCGCTGCACAAGATCATGCCGCCAGTGTCGATGTGATCGCCGATGTTGGGGCACCCCCAATAGATCGGCACCGCCTCGCAAAGGATCGCATCCACAAGTTTTTCCGTGAAGTAATGGCGTTCGCGCGCATTCTCGATAACAACACTGAACCGATATGGCGCGAGGCCATCGGATTTGGTTGAGAACGGCGCATAGCCACGGCCCAGGATATGGACGTCCAGCCCTTCGCTCTGCACCTTTCCTACAATGTCATGTCGCAAGGCATGACCGGCCTGGTCCCGTTTAGCGGAGGCGATAAGCGAGCAGTTGGCGGTTTTGGTCACGTCGAGCGCTTCCCACTCTGGCACCCAGGTCGTGCCATACGGCAGGAAAATCCCGTTCGGGATCGCGGCGAGCAACGCGTCGTTGTAGGTGAATACCCTGAAAAACCGCCGCCACGTTAAGCGCAGCCAGCGCAGGTGACGGCCATGGATGCCCGGCGGTTCAACCAGCATCATGGAAACCTGCGCGCGGGTACCGAAAGACAGTTGATAATGCATCGCGGTTTTGGGGAAAACGATTAGATGATCGTCGCACGCAAGGTCAGCAACCGTACCGCCCTCCAGCCTCTCCGGTCGGCCGATGGGCCAGATCAGATCATCGAGCGATCGCGCCGCCAGTTTACCCCCCAAACGCCCCCCATAGGGCAGAACAGCGATTGCAGGATCGGACATCGGTTCCCCATGAAAAAGGGCCACACTCAAGTGCGGCCCCGGTTCCTTAGCAATTTCGCAGGCTCAGTGCACCATCACGGGTGCATAATCATGCTGCTTGGCCAATTCGAAGGCCAGCTCACGGTCGCCAACCAGCGCCAGTTGCTGACCATCCGCATCGTGGACTGCATAAAGCTGTTCCAGCCCCTGCGCCTGTTCGCGCACTTCGCGGGGCAGATCTGTTACGAGGATCGGTTTGACGTAAACCGTGCGGTCCATCGCGTGTGTCGCTGTATCTAGCATATCCTACCCCTTTTTGATGTTGATTTTCTGAACGATTTTTTCCTGCTGTGCGCGACTGAGATCGACATGCAGCAAGCCGTTTTCCATAATCGCCTCACCGACTTCGACGCCGTCAGCCAGCACGAAAGAACGCTGGAACTGGCGCGCCGCGATGCCGCGATGCAGATACACGCGACCGTCGCTGTCGTCGGACTGGCGTCCTCGAATGACAAGCTGTCTGTCCTCAACTGTTATGGACAGATCTTGTTCCGCGAAACCTGCAACGGCCAGCGTGATGCGGTAGGAGTAATCGGAAGTCTGTTCGATATTGAAGGGCGGATACCCTTCGTTGCCGGATTTCGCGGTGCGTTCCAGCACCCGCTCCAGCTGTTCGAATCCCAGCATATGGGGATACGATGCAAGCGTAAGTTTCGTCATGCGACACGTCCTCAGGTTCAAGCGACAGTCAGGATGCGGCCCCTTCAGTGGCGACCGCTCAATCCAAATATGGGGTCTTGGGACCGACCGTGCAAGGGCTATGCGAAATCAGGGTTACCGCTTATATTCACAGCTCTATCAGAATTGGAATCACCCCGACCATGAATGCTCCGACTGACCTTTCGATGAAAAATGACGACGTGCTGCGCGTCGAACTCGAAGTTTTCCGCCGCGAGCATCGCGATCTGGATGCCTCGATCCATGCTTTGGCTGAAAAGGGTACGGGTGACCAGTTGACACTGCAACGCCTGAAGAAACGCAAATTGCGGCTTAAGGATCTGATTGCGCAGATCGAAGACCGTCTGACCCCCGACATCCTCGCCTGAGCCGATTGCCACGCGGAGCGCTTTGGGTATAGTGCGATTTCTTTTCCCTGTTACGAGGCATGTCAGCGATGAAAACTCCCCCTGTCGGCATCATCATGGGTTCGCAATCGGACTGGCCCACTATGCGCGAGGCGGCTGCGGTACTTGACGAACTGAGTATCGCATTTGAATCGCGCATCGTGTCCGCGCACCGCACGCCGGACCGACTTTGGGATTATGGCAAGGGGGCTGCGGCCCGTGGTTTGCAGGTCATAATCGCAGGCGCTGGCGGGGCCGCGCATCTGCCGGGGATGATGGCGTCCAAAACACGCGTGCCGGTGATCGGTGTGCCGATCCAGACGAAGGCATTGTCCGGCGTTGATTCGCTTTATTCCATCGTGCAGATGCCGCGCGGATACCCCGTAGGCACCATGGCGATCGGTGCAGCCGGTGCCGCAAATGCTGGGCTGATGGCGGCGGCAATACTGGCACTGCAGGACGAGGCGCTCGCCGCAAGGCTGGAAGCGTGGCGCGAAGCATTATCTGCATCCATCCCAGAGGAGCCGCGCGATGACTGAACCGCTCGCCCCTGGGGCCACCATTGGAATTCTCGGCGGTGGCCAGTTAGGCCGCATGCTATCTGTCGCCGCCGCACGGCTTGGACTGCGCTGTCATGTCTTTGAGCCGGGCATGTCCCCGCCTGCCGGCGACGTGGCGCATATGATCACAACCGCGTCTTATGAGGACGGCACCGCGCTGAGGGCATTCGCGAAATCCGTCGATGTCGTCACCTTTGAATTCGAAAATGTTCCCACCTCGGCACTGGATGTGATCGAATCCATCGTCCCGATCCATCCCAACCGCGAGGCTCTGCGCATCTCGCAGGATCGGTTGCTCGAAAAGACATTTCTGCAAGACCTGGGCCTGACCGTCGCGCCTTTTGCCGATGTGGCGGATGCTGATACCCTGACAAACGCCATCGCGCGCATCGGAACCCCCGCAATCCTCAAGACGCGCCGTCTCGGCTATGACGGAAAGGGGCAGGCGCGGATCACCACGCCACAGGATGCGGGCGCCGCGTTGGCGGATATGAATGGAGCCCCTGCGATCCTCGAAGGGTTCGTCGAGTTCACCCATGAGGTTTCCGTCATCGCGGCGCGCAGTGCAGCGGGTGATGTTGCCTGCTTTGACCCCGGCGAAAACGTCCATGTGGACGGCATACTGCGTACCACCACGGTTCCTGCAACACTGACCTCCGCACAACGGACGGATGCGATATTGATGGCGGCCAAGATACTCAACAGTTTGGACTACGTCGGCGTACTTGGTGTCGAGTTGTTCGTGACCCGCGCAGGGCTGGTGGTAAATGAAATCGCGCCACGCGTGCATAATTCAGGCCATTGGACGCAGAACGGATGCGCGGTAGACCAGTTTGAACAACATATCCGCGCCGTCGCCGGGTGGCCGCTGGGCGACGGGGTGCGACATAGCGATGTGACGATGGAAAATCTGATCGGCGATGACGTAGCACGGATTCCGACATTGGCGCGGGAACCGGATACGGCGCTGCACCTCTACGGCAAGTCCGAGACGAAGCCGGGGCGCAAGATGGGTCATGTGAACCGTATCAAACGCGGGTAAGTCTGCGTTTTATCCTAAGTTCAGGCCAGAAAACGCTCCGCCACCGCGCCGGACATATAGCTGACGCGCCCTTGACCAAAACAGGCGGCGACGTTCAGGCTGTTGCTGTCCAGAATGACCAGATCGGCCCGCCCGCCCGGTGCCAGCGTGCCGCGGTCCGTCAGACCAAGCACCGCCGCTGGCCCTTGCGAGACAAGCCGCCAGGCCCCCGCCAGGTCCAACACGCCGGATTTCCAGAGCATGAGCGCCGCGCGGCGCGGGCTGGGATAGTGATAGTCGGACGCCAGCGCATCGCACAGCCCCATCACCACCAGATCCAGCGCTGACACATTGCCCTTGTGTGACCCGCCACGCACAAGATTGGGTGCGCCCAAGATCACATGGCCGCCAGCGTTCTTTGCCGCCTCTGCTGCCTCCTGTGTTTCCGGGAATTCGGCAAGCGACACGCCCCGCGCAGCCCAGGCGGCGCGTTGGGCTGCGGTGCTGTCGTCATGGCTGCCCATGCGCACACCCCGCGCTGCCAGTTGCGCGCACAGGCCGTCCAATGCTGCAGGCACCTGCGCGGTTGCAGCATGCATCGCGCGCATTGTCTCGACGTGTCTTTCCGGGTTGCGCCCCGCGCGCAGCGCCTGGGATACGGCACCTTTGGGCTGCTTGCCCTCGGACAACGCTTTGTGCGGCAGATGGTCATTGAAAACGATATAATCCACCCCCCAGTTCTCAAGGTGCCGGGGTAATTCATCATACAGATCAAGCTGATGCGTTTCAAAGCGCGCCTGCCCGCGCAGATCGGTGACGAGCGTGCCTGCCACTTCTGCAAGCGCGGAAAATACAGTTTGCGCAAATTCCAATCCCCGCAAACCGCCCTCCCAACTGACGAATTGCGCAAGCACAGCAGTCGTGATTCCGTTCGCCCCCAGTTCTGCTTCCGCCGCGATCAATCCTTCGGATGCCTGTTTCATCGCGCCGCGTCTGGGTGCCACGTGCCGCTCGAACCCGTCACCGTGCAGGTCCACGATGCCCGGCAGGACGAGATACCCGTCGAGGGAGATCTTCCGACCCACAGGTTCGGCCACAATACGGCCCCCGGCGACCGAAAGTCGGTCCCGATGCAGTCCATCAGGCCCCAATACCTGCGCTCCGATCAAATCAAATTCGGCCATCCGGCTAATTCTGCCCCACAATACAATCGCCGCCCGGACAGCCCAGTTGGTCGAGTAAAGCGTCCCAAAAGCCAAGACTGCGATCAAACTTGCCGGTCCGCAGGAATATGACCGTCTGGGCGATGACGCGCGGATTGTTCATCATGAACGTGTGGGTCACAGGCAGCACGATGTGATCGGTCATGCCCTCAAGCCGCGTCGAGGACACCGAAACCTTGCCATCGTCCCGACCGGGCAGCAACGACGAGAAATAGGGATTGAGCGACTGCTCGCCAGCGATGATCCCGACCTCGAAATCGGCAGCCGGCAGACGATTGGGCAAGCTGTCCGAACCTGTACCGATCTGTGCGCCCGCCGGCCCGTTGATCCAGTCGAACGCCTCGATAATGCCCAGCTTGTCCACGACTTCGCTGCCATGGTTTGGCGGCCCGAGCATGACGACCCGGCCGATCCTGTCAGAGCCTGCATCCGCTGCCCATTGCCGCACAAGGATGCCACCGAGCGAATGGGTCACAAAGTCGACCTTCGACGTGCCGCATTCCGCAATCGCTTGGGGAAACGTCTCAAGTACCAGTTCCTCCACTGGCGCTTCGGTGGATGGATAGCCGGGGCGCACGACGCGCCAACCTTCTGCCTCAAGGGCCGCTTCCATCAGCGCAAAAGATGTCTCCGTGCGCGCCAGCCCGTGCAACAGCACAACACAACGGGCCTCTGCGGTCCCGGCAAACGTCAGCAATATAGCGATGGTGGCCAATATCCTCATGCCCGACAGATAGTGTGTCAGGGCGTGATTGAAAACGGCTGGTGAGGGGAATTGACGTTCAGGTCCGTTTTGACCTCACGGCAAAGGCAATTCCGCCCAGAACGAGCATTGCGGAAACGATAATGAGACCGCTGAGCGCCTCGCCGAGCAAAGCCACCCCAGCGAGGATCGCGATGATCGGTACGCTCAGCTGGACAATGGCAGCAGTCGGACCGGCCATTTGCGGCAACACCCGGTACCACAGCGCATAGCCCAACCCCGAAGTGACGGCCCCGCACACTGTCGCGAGAGCGATTCCCGTCAGGCTGACGTGAAACGACGAGCCGATGAGCAGCACTGACAAGACAGGGAGACAGAGCAGGAAATTCGCTCCGGTCGCGGCCAGTGGATCGGTGGCACGACGCCCCGCAATCGTATAGGCCGCCCAGCCGAGACCTGCGAGAACCATCCAGACCGCGCCGATACCATCCGCCTGCCCGCCCGGCCCCGGCCAAAGCGCAATGACCAGCCCGGTAAATGCGATGCCGGCACCGGCGAGCTGTCGGCCCGTCGGCATTTCGCCGGTCACGGCACTGTAGCAGAACATGGCAAGCTGGACGGTGCCGAACAGGATCAGTGCGCCTAGGCCCGCATCGAGGGTCAGGTAAGCCAGCGAGAACCCGATCATGTAAGCCGTCAGGCTGACGGCCCCCGCAATGCGGGATTTGCGCCAGAGCGGCAGGTGCGCCTTGTTTCGCGTGACAATAATCCCAAGCGTGACGGCACCGGCCAGCACCCGCAGGATGGCAAAACCGGCGGGGTCCACATGCCCGCCATCCAACGCGGCGCGGGTCAGGATTGAATTGGCGGCGAAAGCGACCATGGTAGCGGCGGTGAGCAACAACAACTGCATACCTGCCGCTATAGCGCCGTCACGCACCACCACCAAGGGCAGTTCGTCAACGATAGACAACCTCGTCATCGCGGTGCCTGAGTCTCAATGCCCTCAGGATTCGAACAAAAAAGGGCTGCGGTAACGCAGCCCTCAGACTGGTGACAAACCCGGTCAGTTTGGCTGGGTTTGTTTTTGCCTGACGAGGATTTGCGGAGGTTGGCCTCCTTTCACGTCGGCAGGGGGTGGTTTTGCCAGGCTGCCATTGCGATTTTCTTGATGTTCTGGGCGGCGGCGGCGAGGAAGGCTTGCCATCTGACGCCCTTGAGGCCGCGATAGTGCGCGTATTGGTGGCCGTGGAGCTGTTTGGCGTCTGCGAAGAAGCGCTCGACGGTCTCCTTTCGTCGCTTGTAGATCCGCTTGCCCCAGTCGGTCAGGCGGTGGGCGTCGGTGCACTCACGGGCGTCGGCCCAGATGTGGTGGGTGAGGGTCCTTTCGGGCTTCGCGCCGGAGGTGCAGGACGCCAGCAAGGGACAGTCGCGGCAGATCGCAGCGTCTGACTTGTAATAGCGGTAGCCCTGCTGATCGGGGCGCGTATATCCGAGCAGTTGCCCCTGCGGGCAGCGATACCCGTCCTGATCCCCCTCATAGGTGAAGGCCCTTCTTCGGCATCATCCCCTCGCGCGGCGGGGGCGGCCGGCGATAACCGGTCACACCGAGGATTTGTCGATCCTCCAGCCCGAAGCGGATCCGCTGGCGATCCAGCCGCGCCAGATAGGGGATACCGTCATGCACGTTGGCGGGCGTGACTTGGGTGTCGGTGACGATCCCGCACCGCCCGTCCACTGTGCAGTGATCGAGGTAAAAGAACCCTTGCGGCTTGCCGCCGCGTACCATGTAACCGGCATCGGGATCGGTGCGGCTGATCTTTGTTTCCCTTACTTCCGGCTGGCGGTCCTTGCGCGGCAGGGGTTTTTCAAATGCGCGGCACGGTCGGCCTCGACCGCCCGGTCCAGATCGTCCCAATAGGCGGCCCGCTATTTGGCCACCATCTCATTGTCATACCGCCCTTTGTTTGCCGAAGCCGTAAGATGCGTGCTGTCGGTGTAAAAAACCTCGCCGCCCACCAGCCCGGCGGCCAGTGCCTCCTCCACGATCCGGTCGAAGATCTGCTGCGGGACCTCGGTTGCGTCGAACCGGCGACGGCGGTTCTGGCTGAAGGTCGAGGCGTCGCACACCCGCTCCGTCAGCCGCATCCCCAGGAACCAGCGATAAGCCACGTTGACTTCGATTTCGCGCATCAACTGCCGCTCGAACCGGATGCCGAACGGATAGCCGATGAACAGCGCCTTGAAGAGCACTTCGGGCGGGATCGGAGGGCGACCGTTGTCAGGGCAGTATAACCCCGCGGTCAGATCACGGATGAAGCGGAAATCAATCGCCGCTGCAACCTTGCGCAAAAGATGATCGGCTGGGACAAGGCTCTCGAGTGTCAACATCTCGAGTTCGCTCTGAAAGGGGGACGGTTTCTTCAACATGACCCATTGAATCAAAAGTCCCCGCCAAAGGCGAGGACTTTGTCAGCAGTCTGAGGGCTGCGTTACCGCAGCCCTTTACTGGTCTGAAGGCTCGGCT
>JAGXFI010000125.1 GCA_024637305.1 Sulfitobacter sp. | reverse complement strand
TCCTCGAACCAGTTTCCTTTTTGCAGCCGGTCGATAATTCCACGCTCGAAATAGGCGACATGGCAGGTGACACCTTGCACCTTCGGGTCCTGAAACGCTTCGATGACCAGATCATTGCCAAGCCAGTCGATGTCTACCTTGCCGACTTCTTCCGCATGTGCGGGCAACGCAAGCGCCATGCCTGCGCAGAGCGTACGGAGCAGTTGTCTCATTTTGCCGTCCTTTCGAGATAAGAAAATTGCGGGTCATGAAAGACCTCGTCAAAGCTGGAGCCATGAAAGAGAGGCACATCCTTAGCACCCAATGCCGTCAGATCCGCGTGGTCCTGCAGATCAAGCCCGTTTGGAGGAACGCGCAACATCACGTTGCGGATCCGGCCCTTGTGACGGTTGATCGCCGCGCAGTAAATTTCAGCGTCCTGTTGGCCTGTGTCCCCGATCAAGATTGCCTGTCGCTGCGGATTGGCGGCCAATATCGTGTCGATGGCGCGCCCTTTGTGGCTACCGTGACCATCTGTAATGAACTTGCCCTCGCCAAGTCCGAGATCGCGCAGAAACATTGGCCCACGGGGGACACCTGAACGCTGAAAGATCGCCCGCAGGAAGCCAAAGAGGTTCCAGGGCGACGAACTTACGAAATAGACATCATGCCCCGCAGCCTGCAAAGCTTGCAAAAGCGCTACGGCGTCCGGAAAGACGTGCCGCGTCAATGCACTGCCGGTCAGGGAATTCCACAAATTGCGAACCAGCGAATAGGCCCCGGTGCGCAGAACCGTATCGTCGATATCGCAAATGACCATCGCCGGCCCAACCGGAGCAGGCGCGAAAACAGGGCATATCTGTATTTCTGGACGGCCCGGTAGAACTGCTTTGACATTCACGATCCCCGACCGTCCGTTTCTCGATACAGCCTCGATAAAATATCCTTCGTCGTCCGTTTCGGCCGCTGATCCATTCACAATCAGGCCTGCATGTGCGACCTCTGTCGTCAGAAAAAGGGACAGCATATCACGGAAATTCCGCAGGCGGCCGTGGCTTTCATGCGGGACATGCTCGCGCAGGGACGACTGCACCCGACCCAATACGATCAGATGCTCTTCGGTGGCATAACCGTCATAGGCAATGATGTGACGGGCAACGCGATTTCGCGCGAACACACGTGCGAAAAGCGCTTCACCTTTTACGGCCGCCGTCATCAGAATTCGTGAGAATGGAGTCATCGGCTCCGTGCGTTTGCTTGCATTCACATCAACGCCCGACCTGGCGTGCGGTTCCCTGCCGAGGCTCTGGTCTGTCGCAAACCGATCTTACGGGCGCACACGATCGGAACCGGCTGTCCGGCCGTGCGTTGGACTGCTGTCAAATACGAAAGGTAAAACTGTGGTCAGAGGAAGAGACGCCGAAACCCCCACCGACATCCCCGCGAAAGGATGGAAAGACATCCTGTGGCGCGTCAAGGACGAGATCGTGGAGGACCGCGTGGGCCTGATTGCGGCAGGTGTCGCTTTTTACGGGCTGCTGGCGTTGTTTCCGGCACTGTCCGCCGTTCTGGCAATCGCAGGCCTGGTGATGGACCCGCAGCAGGTCACCGAGCAGATCCAGCAACTTGAAGGCGTCGTACCTTCCCAGGTCCTGGAAATCATTACAAATCAGACGAAAGAAGTCGCCGGAGCAAATTCTGGCGGGCTGGGGTTGGCGGCAATCGCAGGTCTGCTGATCGCGCTTTATTCGGCGTCAAAAGGGACGGGCAGCCTGATGCAAGGGATGAACGTCGCCTATGACGAGACCGAAACCCGAACTTTCATTAAAAAATTTGCGGTGCAGCTTGGGCTTACCTTGTTTCTGATCCTCGGTATCGTGATCGGCTTGGCGGCAACGGTTGTCGTGCCTGCGGTACTTAGCCTGCTGAATGAAAGCCAGACGGTCGAGACCATTGGCACAATAATTGCTTGGTCACTCATGTTTGTACTGTCAATATTCGGACTTGGCTTTTTCTACGCTTTTGCGCCCGACCGAGACCGGCCTGAATTTCGGTGGGTCACGCCCGGTGCGCTGGCCGCGTGCATCCTTTGGCTTATCGCATCTGCGGGCTTCGGTTATTACGTTTCGAATTTTGGGACCTACAACGAAAGTTTCGGCACGCTCGCCGGGGTCGTCGTGATGTTGATGTGGTTCTGGATATCCGCCTTCATCGTGCTTCTCGGCGCCGAGTTGAACGCAGAAGCGGAGTCACAAACGCGCAACAACACGACGGTTGGGGAAGACCAACCCGTGGACGCGCGCGGTGCTGCAAAGACAAACACCTCAGGAGAGATGACCAATGCATGATCGCCTAGCTCCAGCCCGTGGCTTTCTACGATTTTGCGCCAGCGCGTGCTGGCTGGGAATCGTTTTGCTGATTGCCGGCAACATCGTCGGCAGCATTGTGGTGCCGGGTCACGATGCAATTTCCGACACTGTCAGCAATTTGGCCGCCGGACAGTACGAGTACATTCAGGACATTGCATTCTATGGCTTTGCCGTCGGTGTCGCTTGTCTGGCCCTTGCGCTGGCGTATGAACACCCAGGAGGCTGGCAATGGTCATATGGCGTGGTCGCTATTCTGGTGTTGGCGCTCTTGATCGTGCTGATCGGTGCCAGAAATGAATATGGTGATGGAGACAATGCAGGGTTCGAGTCTCATATCTATCTCGTCTATGCCCTGACGTTCATCTTTTTGACGGCCCCATTGGGCTTGCGAAACGGGCTGAGCTTCTGGCACGACTCGCAATCGCACGCCGCGATGATTTTCGCCGTGCTTTGGTTGGTGCTTGCGCCGGTGTTTTTTGTGATGCCTACGGCCTATGATGGCCTTTACGAACGCGGTCTCGGCGTCTTGGCATCCATCTGGCTGGGGTATCTCGCGTTGGGCATCTGGCGTCGCGCGGGCTAGCCTTCCTTCCTCGCCGCGCAAGGCAGCTTTCAGGGTTTCGAAAGTGCCGCCCCTTTCATGCCCTAGAGATGCCGCGCAGCGTATTCGCTGATATAGAACGGCATCCCCGCCACGGCGATCCCGTGCGGGGTGGCGCACCCTGTCGAACATCGCGGGTAGATCAAGATTGAGGCCATATTGCTCGAACCGCGGCTCGGTGTCTGCCGTCGTTTTTTACCCTTGCCTTGCTACGGATGATACCAATCCTCCCAAAGGAGCTGCCAGAGGCTTTTTTCGCAGCGCTTCAGCAGGTATGGTTTTCATGTCATCGCGTCATCGGGAGAAAAAGATGCAATACCCTGTAGACATGTCAGTGCACCCGGAGGTCTCTGGTCATTTTGACGAAGCGACCAACACGATAAGCTATATTCTCAAGGATCCTGCCAGCAATCATTGCGCCGTCATCGACAGCGTGATGGACATTGATTATGCTGCCGGTCGGATCACCACAGAACACGCAGATGTGCTGATTGCCGAAATAGAGGCGCGTGGCCTGACGCTTGACTGGATCATCGAAACCCATGTGCACGCAGACCATCTGAGCGCCGCGCCTTATTTGCAGGATCGGTTGGGCGGCAAGATCGGTGTGGGTGAAAAGATAACGGAAATTCAGGAAACTTTCGGCAAGATATTCAACGAAGGCACCGAATTTCAACGCGACGGCAGCCAGTTTGACGCGCTGTTCGAGGACGGCGACACCTACACTGTCGGTGAAATGACCTGTTTTGCACTGTATACGCCCGGCCATACACCCGCCTGCATGGTACATGTGGCAGGGGACGCGGCCTTCACCGGCGACACGTTGTTCATGCCCGATGGGGGTTCGGCGCGTGCGGATTTTCCCGGTGGCGATGCAGGACAGCTCTATGACAGCATCCAGAAGGTATTGGCCTTGCCTGACGACATGCGCCTGTTCATTTGCCACGATTATGGACCGAACGGACGCGCGATTGGCTGGGAAACCACCGTGGCAGAGCAAAAAGCCCAGAATATCCATGTCGGAGGCGGCAAAACGCGTGAGGACTTCATCCGTTTCCGCACCGAACGCGACAAGCAGCTGGCGATGCCCGCGCTGATCATTCCGTCCTTGCAAGTCAACATGCGCGCGGGTGAAGTGCCAAAAGACCCCAGCGGAAAACCGATGCTGAAAGTACCGATCGGGGGTCTCTAGAGAGGCAGGCGGCTATGAAACTCTATCTCGACAGTGCGGACATCGACGCTTGGGCGGCGTTGATGCCGACAGGATTGTTTCACGGGATCACCACCAATCCGGCGTTGCTCGCGCGGGTCGGGCTGGATCAGCAAACCATTGACTGGTCCGCCATGGCGGGACGGGCTGCCGCGCTGGACGCGGCGGAATTGCATGTCCAGATGACAGGCGCGCCGGAACGGTACCTGGACCGCGCAGGGGCGCTATATGATCTGGGCAAGGCAGAAGGGATCGAGCTCGTTCTCAAGATACCGCTCGTGCGGAAGGCGATCCGGCATGTGCCGGAAATTCGCGCGCTCGGGGGGCGCGTTCTGCTGACGGCGTGTTTTGATGCCAAGCAGATGTTCGTAGCAACGGCGCTCGGGGCGGATTTCATCGCCCCCTATTTCGGTCGTATGGCGGATGCGGGGATGGACGCCTTTTCCCATCGGGCGCGCATGCGGGCAATTCGCGATGCCGCAGGAAAGCGGTGCGAAATCATTGTGGCGTCTGTACGCTCGACCGATCAGATGACATTGCTGGCCGCACAGGGTCAGACCGCTTTCACCATCAGTCCCGCCATCGCGCAATCGCTGCTCGATGATCCGAAAAGTGCAGCGGCCTATGAGGCGTTCGAGGCGATGATGACAGGAGAGGCACGACCATGACACATCTTTGGGTGCGCGCGGAACAACGCACACATGAGCAGCGCGTCGGCATAACACCGGAAGGCGTCGCCGCCCTGATCTCGCAGGGCATGCAGATCACCGTCGAGGAAAGTGCAACGCGTGCGATCAAGATCGCGGCCTATCGTGATGCGGGGGCTTCCATCGCAGCAGAGGGCAGCTGGCCTGACGCGCCACGGGACGCGATCATCTTTGGCCTCAAGGAATTGCCGGACGACGGGACCGCGTTGGTCCACCATCACATCATGTTCGGCCATGCTTACAAGGGTCAGCCTTCCGGGCAGGTTTTGCTAGAGCGCTTCAAGGCAGGCGGCGGCACGCTGCTTGATCTGGAATATCTCGTGGACAGCGACGGACGACGCGTCGCCGCCTTTGGCTACTGGGCGGGATACGCCGGCGCAGCGGTCGCGCTGATGTGTTGGCTGGCGCAACAGGACGGCAAGAAGTTGGGATCTGTCCAAGTCTATGGCGGAGCGGAGGCGCTGCGGGATGACCTGCAAGCAAAGCTCACCAGCCAGAAGGGAACGCCTTCGGCCTTGATCATCGGTGCGCTGGGGCGCGTCGGCACGGGGGCTGCGGATCTCTACGACACGCTCGGGATGGAGGTGACCAAATGGGATATGGCCGAAACCGCGCGCGGTGCGCCGTTTCCCGAAGTGCTGGCGCATGAGATTTTCCTGAACTGCATTCTTGCCCGCCCCGGCACGCCTGTCTTTGTGCCCGCCGATACGCCGACCAGAGAACGAGCGCTGCGCGTCATCGGCGATATCGCCTGCGATCCTGACAGCGATTTTTCCCCTATCAAGGTCTATGACAGCGTAACCACCTGGGAAGATCCTGCGCTAAGGGTGCATGAAACACCGCCGCTCGACGTGACCGCCATCGACAATTTGCCATCCATGCTGCCGGTCGAAGCAAGCATCGATTTCGCGGAGCAGCTTTTGCCGTCGCTGAGGGGGGTGGATGATCTGTCGTCCGGAGTCTGGGGTCGTGCGATGGCAACCTTCCGCGACCACCTCGCCAGACTTTAAAGCGTTTCGGAATTTGCCCAAATCGCTTCAGCGATAGAATCTGATGCCGGAGGCGGCGATATCGGCCGTGAACTCCCGTCCGATGGCGACGATACCAAGCCGGCGCAACCTTGCAGGATCAAAAGTGGCGTCGGTCTTGCGCGGCTCAAGATCCGCAAAAGGTATGCGCACGGTGGTCCATGTTTCAGGGGCGGTGAATTCCGCACGAAAGGACTGCCAGGGGCGTGATAGCTGGTCCGTTCTTGCCCGAAGTTCATAAACGTCTCCGTTGCCAATCACGTCGATCTCGATACCGGTCCAACCGCCCGCATCGACCGTGCTGCCGTCTTCGCGCAAATCAAACGCCATCTGCACAAAGCCGCCGTCGTTATCAAGCGACACCTGCCCCGTCAGCCGCACCGCCTCGCGCCCCGCGATCCGTTCTTGCGTGATGCCGCCCGTAGACTTGCCGCCCATCACGGTGTCGGCGACAAAGCTCCAATCAGGGTGCAACTGCATTATGTGATCCTTGGCCTGAACGAGTAAAAAAAGAATGCTTTCACGATCTGCATAAATCGGGACATAGTCCCGCGACGCTTCAGGGAAAGACCATCGGCGCATCGCCCTCACGCCATTGCGCATACTTCGGCATGATCCGTGCGAACGCTTCAGACTTCAGAAAACGCTCCAGCCATCGTTGCAGATCAGGCCAAGGCTGCGCGTCAAACCAGGTTTTGTCGATAAACGCGAACTGCCGAACGAAAGGCAGGATTGCATAGTCGGCGATGGTCGGCTTGTCGAAGGTCCAGTCCCCAAGCATTCCGTCCAGATCTTGCAGGAATAACGCGGCTTTCGCCCGCGCGGCCTCCGGATCGCCTTCGGGATAGCGCGACGCATATTTCGTGCGGTCAAGCGCGTCTTTAAACGGGTCGTCCGCCCGCGCGATCAGATCCCAGCCGCTCTCTGGCATTTCCAGCCATCCATGCGGGTCATTCCGGTCCAACGCCCAGCGCATGATATCGAGGCTTTCGTCGATAACACCGCCGGGATGTATGAGGCAAGGAACCGTACCGCTGGGTGATACTTCTAGAAACGCGGTCGGCTTGTCGCGCAGCACCACTTCGCGCAACATTACCGGCTGGTTTGAAACCAACAGCCCAAGCCGCGCCCGCATCGCATAGGGGCAACGCCGAAAGGAATAGAGAACCGGCGTCACAGAAGGCTGCGCAACAGCTCCGCCGAAGGCTCTCCGGTCGCGGGTATACCGCGGCTGGCCTGATAGGCGCTGATCGCGCGGCGGCTGTTCGGCCCGATTACCCCGTCCGCACCGTCGGTGTCAAATCCGGCTGCCGTCAGGCGCTGCTGCAAAGCGACCCGGTCATCTTTGGTCAGCCCGTTTTCGTCGGGCGGAAAGCTGGCGCGCAGAGGGCCTGCACCGCCGATCCGGTCCGCAAGGTGACCGACGCCGATCGCATAGGCGTCCGAGTTGTTATAGCGCTTGATCGCGCGGAAATTGCCGGTCACGGCGAATTTAGGCCCGCCCGGCTGTGGCTGGATCACGGTGTCTGCCGGCGCGACATTGCCGACCTCGCCCCCCCAGCGCGTGCCCCGGCTCCACCCGTTGCGCGCAAGATACGCAGCCGTTGAGGCAAGCGAATCCGTGGGATCTTCTGACCAGATATCGCGACGCCCGTCACCATTGTAATCGACGGCAAATGCCTCGTAAGAAGTCGGAATGAACTGGGTATGCCCCATGGCACCGGCCCAACTGCCGGTAAGCTGCCCCGGCGTCGTGTCGCCGTTCTGCAGAATTTTCAGCGCTGAGATCAGTTGCTTTTCAAAGAACGCACCACGTCGTCCGTCATAGGCCAACGTAGAAGTTGCGGAAACGACCGGAACATCGCCGCGCCGCTCGCCGAAAAAGCTTTCCAATCCCCAGATCGCACAGATGATTTCGGCATCGACGCCGTATTGCTGTTGCAGCGCGGCAAGGGTTCCCTGATGCTGCGCAAAAGCGGCTCGACCCTTGGATATGCGTTCATCCGAGGCGGCGATGGCAAGATAATCCTCAAGGCTGCGTTTGAATTCGGTCTGGTTGCGGTCGCGCTTGATGCAGCCGGGCAGATAGCCGGTTCCGCGCAACCCGGCTCTCAGTGTTGAGGCGTTGATCCCCTGCCCGACCGCCCGCGCGCGAAAGCTCGCGACCCAGG
Source organism: Sulfitobacter sp. (assembly GCA_024637305.1). Taxonomy (GTDB): domain Bacteria; phylum Pseudomonadota; class Alphaproteobacteria; order Rhodobacterales; family Rhodobacteraceae; genus Sulfitobacter. The sequence continues at coordinate 9,873 of JAGXFI010000125.1, read as the reverse complement.
CATCATAGCCCGCATTTGGCTGGGGCCGCAGGTCATCCGGCAACCCGCCGGACGTAGCCGCATTGCTCGCTCGTGGTCCCAGCGTGCCGGTCCCGCCACATGCGGCAAGGCCCAGCGCACCGAGGCCAACCGCAAAACTACGTCTTGTGAAATTCATGATACCGCCTGCCTGATCGTTTTTGATTTGTGTCCAGCATACCCGACCCGGCCTCGCAGGCAAAGCAGAAGCATAAAGACATGCGAGGAATTGCCGAAGGCACCGTGATCGGCCGCCTAGGCATCTGTTTTCAGCAAGTGTGAGCTATGCGAACTCCGGTTTGCGGTTTTCTTGGATCGGCAAATGGATAAGCGCGGCCAGAATGCTTAACATTATGGCTGCCCACCACATCGGCGTATAGCTTTGGTAAATGTCAAAGATGCGCCCACCCAGCCATGCGCCTGTAAAGCTTCCGACTTGATGGCTGAGAAACACCAGTCCGGCGAGGGTCGACAGATACCTGAGCCCTTGCGTCTGGGCCACCAACCCCATCGTAAAGGGAACCGTCGACAACCAGAGCAGCCCCATGACAGCCGAAAAGATGTAAACGGTGGCCGGTGAAACCGGGGTCAGGATGAAGCTGGCAATCACGATTGCGCGCGCCAGGTAGATCCCGGCGAGCATTTTTTTCTTCGAATGGATTTGCCCGCTCCACCCGGCCAACAGCGAGCCTGCGATGTTGAACAGTCCGATAAGCGCAAGCGACCATCCTCCTACAAGGATCGGCATCCCGATGTCCGCGATATAGGCGGGCAGATGTGTGCCGATGAACGCCACGTGAAAACCGCAGACGAAAAATCCGAAGAACAGGCACAGATAGCTACGATCACTGAATGCGCTTCTGATGGCATTTCCGAATGCACCTGCCCCCTGCGATGAGGCTGTCGGCTCTGACACGCGGGACACGAACACCAAGAAAGGCAAGATCGCCACAAAGCTCAGGCTTATGAGAATGATCGTTTGCTGCCATCCGAAGTAGCCGATCATCACCGAGGTGGCGGGGGCCGCTGCGAACATGCCCAGCGATGCGGCCGCCGTTCCAAGGCCCATCACAAAGCTGCGTTGTTTTGCGGTCACGACCTTGCTTAGCGCTGCGATCACCACCGGAAATGAACATGCGCCCGTGCCTATTCCCACGATGACGCCCGAAAGCACAAAGACCTCCGGGTTCATGACCGATCCCCTGAGGAAAAAGCCGAGTGCCGCACTGATCGCGCCGAAGGCAAGCACCCGCGCTGTGCCGTATTTGTCCGCAGCCATGCCTGCGAAAGGCTGCGTAACCCCCCAAGCCAAGGCCTGCACCGCGACCGACAAGGAAAAGACTTCGCGGCCCCAGCCCAGATCGGCCGACATTGGCCGCAGAAAAACTCCGAAAGTCGCCGAAAATCCAAAGCCGAGAAATGCGATTACACAGCCTGCCATGATCGCGGCATTTATCGTGGCGGCGGGATACTCTGTCTGCTGTTCCATCATATCTCCACGACGCCACTTAGCGGTGATCCTGAAGATGTTGAGCAATTGCCGCTTGAGATCAAGCGCTAAGTGTCAGATCGCTCAGGACGTTGCGGACCTGAGCGATGTCATTGCTGTGCGACAGGGTTGGTGCGTATCCGCAGCCATCGACAATTGCAAAGCCCAGCAACGGAAATGTCGCTACCATACGCCATAGTATGCTCTCCGTCGGAAAATCAGATTGGGCCTGCGCGAACACATGTGCCGGCGTGGCGATCCGCGCCCACCGGCGGGCTGTTCCATTCGCTGCGAGATATAGACGGCGACCAATGTGGTATCGGCCACCACCAAGTCACGACTTCTCAAGTAGCCGCAACATGGCTGCGTTTTTCTGGTCGTGCCATCCCGGTCACGCAAAGCGGTTGATTCTCAGTTTTGCGCCACGGCGTGACAGGCGACGCAAGCCTTCCCTTCTGCCTGCTCCAGTTTCGGCATGACCTCGCTGCATTTTTTCATTGCGATCGGACAGCGCGGATGAAACGCGCAGCCGGGTGGCGGGCTCAGCGGGCTGGGCGGTTCGCCCGCCTGAACGTCCACCTGACGCTTGGGGTTTTCGATATCCGGGATCGTCGCCAACAACAGTTTTGAATAGGGATGTTGCGGCGCGGTGAAAAGTTGCTCCACCGGAGCCTGTTCGACGATCCTGCCCAGATACATGACGGCGATATGATCTGACATGTGGCGCACGACACTCAGGTCGTGGCTGATGAACAGATAGGTCAGGCCCAGTTCGTCCTGCAATCGCCGCATCAGGTTCAGGATCTGCGCCTGCACTGAAACATCCAGGGCGGACGTCGGTTCGTCGCAGACCAGCAATTCGGGCTCCGACGCCAGAGCGCGGGCGATCGAGATGCGCTGTCGTTGCCCGCCGGAAAATTCATGCGGATATTTCAGAGCGTCGTCAGCCCCCAACCCAACCGTTTCGAGCAGTTCGCGCACCCGGTCCGTGGTTTCCTTTTCGCTGTCGCGCAGTTTCATTTCCCGGATCGGTTCCGCAATGATGTCGCCCACGCGCCAGCGCGGGTTCAGGCTTGAATGCGGATCCTGGAATATCATCTGGACCCGGATCGGGCGGCCTGCGGCACCTTTGCCGAACGTGATGTCGCCTTGGGTCGTCCCGTAAAGGCCTGTGACCAGTCGGGCCACGGTGGACTTCCCACACCCCGATTCACCGACGATGCTGAAACATGTGCCTTTCTCAACGGTGAAGGAAATATCCGATACCGCCTTTACAAACAGCTTGGGTCGCCGCTCGATCACGCGGTTGAGCCATGGGGCGGAAACATCAAAGATCTTGCTGACGCCAGCGACCTTCAGAGCCGGGACAAGAGCATTCATCGGGTGCCTCCCTGTTGCAACCAACAGGCCGCATATGTCGTATCAACCTTGCGCAGCGGCGGGGTCGCTATGCTGCATTTTGGACCTGCGTGCGGACAACGGGGGTGAAACGAACATCCCGAGGGCCGCGCATTGAGCCGCGGCATCGATCCGTCAATCTGGGACAAGGTTTCGACCCTGTCATGAAGGCTCGGGATCGCGGCCATCAGCCCTTTGGTATAGGGATGTTCCGGCGCATGGATGACGTCGGCGACAGGGCCACTTTCGACGACCCGGCCGGAATACATTACGCAGACCCGGTCCGCCGTTTCGGCGATCACCCCCATATCATGCGTCACCAGCATGATACCCACGCCGGTCTCATCGCATAGTTTGCGCAGCAACGCCGTGATCTGCGCCTGAATCGATACATCCAGCGCGGTTGTCGGCTCGTCCGCGATGATCAGGCGCGGCCCGGCGGCAAGCGCCAATGCGATCACCACCCGTTGCCGCATCCCGCCCGAAAACTGGTGCGGGTACTGCCGCAGACGTTCCTCGGGGGCAGGAATGCCGACACTGCGCAACAATTCCAGCGCGCGGTCCTGTGCCTCTTTGCGTTGCATATCGCTGTGCAGCCGGATCGTTTCGACCAATTGTTTACCCACTGTGAAAAGCGGGTTGAGCGCGGTGAGCGGGTCCTGAAAGATCGCGCCCATCTCGCGGCCGCGTATCTTGGTCAGTTCCGCCTCCGATAGCTGATCGACTCGGCGTCCGCCCACGTAAACCGAGCCTGCCGCGATGCGACCCGGAGCCTCCAGCAATCCGAGCACTGCCAGCCCGGTGATAGATTTGCCGGCACCGGATTCACCCACAACGCCGAGTATTTCTCCTGGTGCGATCTGCATCGACACATCTTCGATCGCGGTCAGTGTTCCGCGACGGGTGGGAAACTCGACCGACAATCCTTGCACGTCCAGCGCGAGCGCGGCCGTATCGGTATCAGTGTCCGTGCTTGGCGGAATGGGCTGCACCATCATTTCAGTCTCCAGTCAATAGCGGAAAGGTGGGCGGAAAAATCTCTCTGACCGCAGGATGCCCCAATGTCCGTTCAGGGTATTTCGCGACCAGCCCTTCGAATTGTATCTGCATTTCAGCACGCATGGCGGCCATATCGATCCCTGCCACATCGCCGTCGCGCATGGACAGGCGACCGTCCACTATCGTTGCGCGGGTTACGCGCCCGGTGGCCCCCAGGATCAACGTCTGGATTGGATCAATGCGGGGGGCCATATATCTGTCGGCCATGTCGAACACGGCAATGTCCGCCTTTGACCCGGCGCACAGAACGCCAATATCGTCCCGACCCAGCGCTTTGGCACCTGCGCGCGTCGCGGCATCGAACATATCGCCCGATCGGATGGACGAGTGTCCGTCCATCAGCCGACAGGTCATCATCCCGACGGCCATGTTAAGCACCATGTCGGGCGGGGCCGTATCGGTACCCATCGCCACGTTGATGCCCATGTCGCGCAGCCTGGCGAATGACCGCAACGCACCGCCATGGCGTGCTGAAACGAGCGGGCAGTGAACCACGGTCACACCCGCCGCACCATATCGGTTCAGATCGTCATCGGAGGCGACCGTCGCGTGCGGTGCCAACAATCGCTGCGTCAGACATCCCAGTCCGTCCAGCCATTCCGGCGCGGTCATGCCGTGCAGCGCCTTGACGGTCTGCAATTCCATTTGCCCCTGCGCCATATGCAGACGCACCGGGCATTCCAGATCCTCCGACGCAGCCATCGTGCGTTTCATCAGGTCTTCGGTGCAGGTCTCAACGCGGTCCGGTGCCAACATCGGCGAAACCAGTCCCCGGCCCTGCAGATCGCGGGCAAATTCGATTGCCGCATTCAACCCCTTGAGTCCGCGGGGCTCGTCAAAGACCGCGCGCAATCTGCCCGCCTCGTCCACGACCATGCCACCGGCGCGGTAGGCGGGACCAAGCCAGACGCGCAGGCCGATTTCTTCGGCAGCATCGGCGGCGGCACCGAATTCTGCGACCGTTTCACCCCATTCACGGTAAAACAGCGATGCAATGGGTGCGGCAGAGGTAATCCCGTTGAGCAGCAATTGGCCGAATGCGAACCGCTTTTGCGCGACCAGTTCGTCGGGGGAATACATCTCGTAAGGGCCGCGATCCACGTATGATTGCGGCCAAACGCGCCCCTTCAGTTCGCTGGGCCAGTTGTCATGGGCCAGCAAGGTCGTGTCCAGATCACCAAGCGCATCAAGATCGACAAACCCCGGAGCGATCAGAGCCGCCCCCATGTCAAAGCGCGCCGCCACGTCGCCGTCAAACCGCCCGCCCGCGTGCAGAACCCGGTCGTTTTCGATGACCACCTCACCACCCTCGACCAGCCGCCTGCCCTGCGAGGTGTCCACGACAACCCAGTCCGCAGTCAGGCTCCAACGGCCCTGGGGGCGTTTGCCCAGTTCAAGGTCGCGCCAATCGGTCATGGCGCGCCCATCAGCGTCGCACCGTCTCGTGCGGTAACCTTGCCTGCCTTCACGACCAGCTTGCGTGGCGCGTGGGTGACGATGGCGTGGGCCACTGTGACACCATCGACGATAACCAGGTCGCCGGGCGCACCGGCTTTCAGCGCGCGCCGCTCCATGCCCATCGCCACTGCGCCGCCACCGGCGCAAACATCCAGCGCCATGTACATTTCAGCATCGGACCGCAGGTTGCTGCGCAGACCGACGAACTTGGCCCGCTCCAGCATGTCGCCGTTGCCATAGGGTCCCCAGGTGTCCTGAATACCGTCGTTGCCCGCGCCGAACCGTATCCCGTATTGCGCCATCTGCTTGACCAAAGGTGCCGGGCTGGATGCAGGCGCGGTCGTCATGATGCTGGCCTCCAGCGCGCCCAGCCGTTCAAGCAGCGGATTGACCCGCGCCGGATCGGGCATCCCGAGACAGAATGCGTGGCTGACGGTCAACATCCCCTTCATTCCCAGCGCCTCGGCCCGGTTCAATATCTGCTCCATCGAAAACGCGCCCAATTCACCGCGTTCATGCAAATGGATGTCGATACCTTTGCCATGCTTGTCGGCCAGATCGAAAATGACATCCAGATGCCCCTTGGGGTCGTGGTCGACACCGCACGGGTCCAGCCCACCCATCAGGTCGGCCCCCATCTTCATCGCCTCGTCCAGCAATTCGGCCGTGCCGGGCGCGATCATCAGGCCGGACTGGGGGAAAGCCACAGTCTGGATTTGTACGACATCGGCCAGTTTCTCGGCGGTTTCCATGACACCCTCAAGCGCCCTGAGCCCGCCCGTCGTGTCAATATCCACATGACTGCGGATCATGGTCGCACCATAGGCGGCAGTCTGTAGGGCGTGCCGCATGGATTGCACGTGAGGGTCAAGCCCCAACCGCTTTTTCATCTGGCGCTCGTTGTCAATCATCGCCATCAGGTTTCCGCCGCCGACATCGTTGTGATACCATGGATACCCAAGCAGGGACTTGTCCAGATGGGTATGTGCTTCCGTCAGCGCCGGGATCGCAATGCGTCCGCCCGCGTCCTCGACAGCTGCTCCTGCCCCGTCCAGACCCGAACCTATTTCGGAAATGCGCCCGGCCCTGATCAGGATTTCGGTCGGCTCTCCATCCAGCACACGGACGTTTTTGATCAACAGATCGCTCATTTCGGTTTCCTTCAGCGAAGTTTCGGATTGAGTGCGTCGCGCAGCCAATCGCCAAGCATGTTGACGGCCACCACGAGAATGCAAAGCTGGATCGACGGGAAAAGCACGATCCACCATGAACCGGAGAACAGGTATTGGTTACCGACCCGGATCAACGTGCCAAGCGACGGTTGGTTTGGGGGCATCCCGACGCCGAGAAAGGACAGCGTCGCCTCGATCAGGATCGCGAGACCGAAATTCAGCGTGGCGGCGACGAAGATCGGCGTCAACGTATTGGGCAAGATATGTTTCAGCATCAGCCGCCGCGCTGGTGTGCCTACCAGACGGGACGCTTGCACGTATTCCTTGCGCCGCTCCACCATTGTCTGCGCGCGCACGACACGCGCGTATTGCACCCATGAATACATCGCGATCGCCAAAACCAACACCGCGGCAACCCCGGCTTCTCTCCAGGCGGGCGACAGGAACTGCTGCGCTACCGAACTGACCAGAATTGCGACCAGGACAATCGGGATCGACAGCAACACGTCCCCGATGCGCATCAGAACATTGTCAATCCAGCCGCCATAATAGCCCGCCATCAGGCCCAGCCCGATTCCCACGAACAGCGACACCGCCACCGATGCGATACCAATGATGATGGAAATGCGTGTCCCGTACAGAATACCGGACAGGATATCGCGGCCCTGCACGTCGGTGCCCAGCAAAAAGGGCATCTGGCCTCCGTCCATCCAGATCGGCGGCAGCTCCGCGTTCCACAGCTCTAGTGCGGCCAGATCATAGGGATCTTGTGGCGACAGCACCGGTGCGAGGAATGCGGCGACGATCACCAGCGCCAGCACGATTGCCGCACCAATCGCGGATTTATGCGACTTGAATGACCACCACAGGTCGCTGTCAAAGAACCGCTCCGCGCGAGAGGGCATCTTGGGGTCGGTCCGGTCTGTCATGCGTCAGCTCCTTTCAGGCGGGGGTCGATGACGGCATAGGTCATGTCGACGATGGCATTCAGCACGACGAAAATCAGTGCGACGATGCATAGATACGCAGCCATGATCGGCACATCGACAAAGGTCACGGCCTGGATGAACAGCAGGCCCATGCCCGGCCACTGGAATACGGTCTCCGTCACCAGTGCAAACGCGATCAGCCCGCCGATCTGCATCGCCGTCATGGTGACGACCGGCATCAGACAATTGCGCAGCGCATGGCTGAAATGCAGCCTTCTTGCCGGGACGCCGCGGGCGCGCGCGAACTTGATGAAGTCCGACCGCAGCACTTCGAGCATCTCGGCCCGGACCAACCGCATCACCAGCGTGATCTGGAACAACGATAGCGACAGGGCGGGCAGTACGATGGACATGCGACCGGACGGCGTGAGCAATCCGGTAGACCACCACCCCAGATCGACGGTATCACCACGACCGAATGCCGGAAACCAGCCCAGCCAGACAGAAAAGACGAGGATCAGCCCGATCCCGACCACGAAGCTGGGCAGGGACACCCCGATGATCGACGTGAATTGCATCGCTTCGGCATACCAGCTTTGCCGCCTGATGGCCGTGATCACGCCCATCGGCACGCCGACGATTAGCGATATGAACGTTGCCACCAGAACCAGCTCGAACGTCGCCGGAAAGCGCTCCGCGATCATGTCCAATACGTCGCGCTGATTGCGAAAGGAGATGCCGAAGTCGCCTTGTGCGGCGCGCCCGACGAACTTTGTGTACTGCACCAGAAAAGGATCGTCCAATCCCAGCCGCTCGCGCAGATCGTCGCGCTGTGCCTGGGTCGCCTGCTCGTTCAGCATCTGGTCTACCGGATCGCCCACCGCCGTGAAGATCACGAACGCCAGAAACGTGACGGAAAGCATGACGAAAACGGCATTGGCGAGGCGCTTGATGATGAATGCCAGCATTGCAGGGGATCTCCGAAAAGAGGAAAAACGGGGCGACGACAATGCGCCGCCCCAGTCGCAGGGAAAGTTATTTCGTTACGTACCACATGCGCGGCTTGTTATCTGGGAACTGCGGGAAATCGCTGAACTCCTCGGACACCGCCCAAGCCATGGGCTGCTGGTGCAACGGCATCATGATGATCTCGTCCTTTGCGATTCTCAGCGCTTGGTTTTCCATATCAAGCCGCGTTTCCCGATCCAGCTCGACCGCTGCCGATTGCGTCAGCTTGTCCAGCTCGGGATAAGACCAGTCACCCCAGTTGAAGACGCCTGAATTGCCTTCCTTGGAATGCAGCATCTGCACAAGGATCGAATAGGTATCCAGCATCGGCAACGTGGCCCAACCGATCGTATAGACGTCGGCCTTGCCATTGGCGCGTTTGGGCGTCTGCTTGGCGGTCGGCCCGATATCCAGCTTGGGCTCCAGACCGACACGCGACCACATCGACGCGATGGCCTGGCAGAACTGTTCTTCGTTGACATAGCTTTCGTTGGTACAGACGAAGTCGAACGCGAAGCCATCGGGATACCCCGCTTCGGTCAGCAATTCCTTCGCCTTTTCAGGATCGTAGGGCGCGACCGTGTCCAGGTCTTCTGAATAGCCGGGGATCGACGGCGCGACCAGTGCGCCTGCATTGCGCGACTTGCCACGCATGACCTTGTCCTGGATCAGATCCATGTCGACGGCCATCTGCATGGCCTGACGTACCCGCAGGTCGTTCATCGGGTTCTCGCCACCAGCGACCAACTCCTCTCGCCGGTTGAAGCCCAGCATCACGGTACGCAGGTCGGTGCGCTCCAGCACCTGCAGATTGTCCGCAGCTTCCAGCCTCGGCAGGTCCTGCACCGGTGCGCTGTCGACGAAATCGACCTCGCCAGACAACAACGCCGCGACCCGTGTCGCTGCAGATGAGATCGGCTGGAACTCTATCCGCGTCAGGTTGTGCTGCGGTTCGTCCCACCAATCTTCATTCACCGTCAGGATCGTCTGCGCCTCAGGCGTGCGGGATTCCAGAATAAAAGGTCCGGTGCCATTGGTGTTGAATGTGGCGTAGCCTTCGACGCCGGCACTTACATCCGTGGGCTTTTCGGCATTGTTGGCGACCAGCCACCCCTTGTCGAAGATATGGATGTTTGTCAGATCATTGAGCAGCAGCGGATAGGCACCGTTCAATTCGATGTCGATCGTATGGTCATCCACTACCGTGGCGCTCTTGTAGGCAGGCAGGTTGCCCTTCAGCGGTGACGTCTCGTCGCTCACACGCTCCAGCGACGCCAGCACGTCCTCGGCGGTGAAATCGGACCCGTCATGGAACTTGACATCATCGCGCAAGGTAAAGCGC
>JAGXFI010000124.1 GCA_024637305.1 Sulfitobacter sp. | reverse complement strand
CGGCTCTCGTCCCCCCTTGCCCCGCACTAAAACGCGGCCTAATCAGACATTATGACAGAACATACCCATGATCGCCTTCTCATCATCGACTTCGGCAGCCAGGTCACGCAGCTAATCGCACGGCGCCTGCGTGAATTGAATGTCTACTGCGAAATCCACCCCTACAATGCGGTCGATGACGCCTTCCTGAAGAAATTCGCCCCCAAGGCGGTGATTTTCTCCGGCGGGCCTTCCTCGGTCTTTGCGGCCGGCGCGCCGATGCCACCGGAAAAGATCTTTGAACTCGGCGTTCCGATCCTGGGCATCTGTTATGGTCAGCAGGTCATGATGCATTGTCTCGGCGGCCATGTGGAGCGCGGCCAGGGCACAGCGGAATTCGGCCGCGCCTTTGTGGCACCCACGGGCAAGCCGCTTGATCTGCTTGAGGGATGGTTCATCACCGACCGCGAACAAGTCTGGATGAGCCACGGCGATCACGTCAGCAAGATTGCGCCCGGTTTTGAGGTTTACGGCACCTCCCCCAATGCGCCTTTTGCGATCACGGGCGATGCCAGCCGGCATTTCTATGCGGTCCAGTTCCATCCAGAGGTGCATCACACCCCCAATGGCGCGCGTCTCTACGAGAATTTCGTCCGTCTGGCAGGTTTTAAAGGCGACTGGACGATGCGCGCCTACCGCGATGAAGCCATCGCAAGCATCCGCGAGCAGGTCGGCGATCAGAAAGTGATCTGCGGCCTGTCGGGCGGCGTCGACAGCTCCGTCGCGGCGGTGCTGATCCACGAGGCCATCGGCGACCAGCTTACCTGCGTTTTCGTGGATCACGGATTGCTGCGCAAGGGCGAGGCCGAAGAGGTCGTGACCATGTTCCGCGACCATTACAATATGCCCCTGATCCATGCGGACGAACAGGAACTGTTTCTTGGTGAACTCGACGGTGTCAGTGACCCCGAAACCAAGCGCAAGATTATCGGGCGTCTGTTTATCGATGTGTTCCAAAAACACGCAAAAGACGTCGGCGACGCCACGTTCCTGGCCCAAGGCACCCTGTACCCTGACGTCATCGAATCCGTGAGCTTTTCGGGTGGTCCTTCGGTGACCATCAAATCACACCACAATGTCGGCGGATTGCCCGAAAAGATGGGGCTCAAGCTCGTCGAGCCTCTGCGGGAATTATTCAAGGACGAAGTGCGCGAACTCGGACGCGAGCTTGGCTTGCCGCCCAGCTTCATCGGGCGCCACCCGTTCCCCGGTCCCGGTCTCGCCATTCGCTGCCCCGGTGAGATTACCCGCGAAAAGCTTGCCATCCTGCGCGAGGCCGACGCGGTCTACATCGACCAGATCCGCCGTCACAACCTTTATGACGAGATCTGGCAGGCCTTTGTTGCGATCCTGCCCGTGCGCACTGTCGGCGTCATGGGTGACGGTCGCACATACGACTTTGCCTGTGCACTGCGTGCGGTAACGTCTGTCGACGGGATGACGGCGGATTACTACCCGTTCAGCCACGATTTCCTTGGTGAAACGGCAACCCGCATCATCAACGAAGTACCGGGGATCAACCGCGTCACCTATGACATCACGTCAAAACCACCCGGAACCATCGAGTGGGAATGAGCGGTGAGTTGCATTTGATCGGTAGACTGATCTGCAAGACCCCGGACGAGGCGGATCGCGTGAAAACTACGATGGATACCCATATTGCACTGACACGAGGAGAGTCCGGCTGTCTGTCCTTTGAGGTGACACGCACGGACGATCCCTTGATCTGGACCGTGGCAGAGCGTTTTGCGAACGATGCGGCCTTCGAGGCGCATCAGACGCGCACAGCTTCCTCCGAATGGGCTCGGTTGACCAGCGGCATCGAGCGCGATTTCAAGATCACGCGGATGCCATGAGCCCGACGCTGAGGGCCGCGCTCTGGATGACCGGGGCGATAGCGTCGTTCTCATCGATGGCCGTTGCGGGCCGCGAGCTTTCTGCAGGATACGACACGTTCGAGATCATGCTCTATCGAAGCGCCTTTGGTGCGTTAATCGTGATCAGCTTCATATCATTGACCGGCCGTTGGCATCAGGTTGATCGCAGCCATCTTGGCCTGCACACCATTCGCAACATCGCGCATTTCACCGGGCAGAACCTCTGGTTCTTTGCGGTAACGGCGATTCCGCTGGCGCAGGTCTTCGCGCTTGAATTCACCTCTCCGCTCTGGGTGTTCGTCCTTGCGCCCTTCGTGCTGGGAGAGCGCCTGACCGCGCCACGCGCACTTGCGGCCGTAGCGGGGTTCATCGGCATCGTAATCGTTGCCCGGCCCGACATCGGATCGCTCAATCCCGGCGTCATCACCGCCGCATCTGCCGCCATCTTCTTTGCGATGACGATGATGCTGACCAAAAAGCTGACACGTACACAGTCGATTACCTCGATCCTTTTCTACCTGACCACTATGCAGTTCTTCTTTGGGCTGATCGCTGCCGGATATGACGGCGACATCTCGCTGCCGGATGCGGCGAACCTGCCCTTTTTGCTGCTTGTCGCGATAGCGGGCCTGTTGGCGCATTTCTGCCTGACCAACGCGCTTGCAATCGCCCCGGCCACGGTTGTCGTCCCGCTCGATTTCGCGCGCCTGCCGGTGATCGCACTGGTCGGCATGGCCGTCTATGACGAGGCACTCGATATATGGGTGTTCATCGGCGCGGCGGTTATCTTTGCGGGCAACTATTTCAACATCTGGATGGAAACCCGCCGCCGCCCCACCCGTTGACCGCCTTCGCGCACCCCTTGGTGTCTGGAAACCGGCGCGAGGCTGGGGTAGTCAGGCAAAACACCAATAAAACGGACCCTCGACATGCTTTACTCTTCTGCTCAGGACTGGCGCACTGCCGATCAACGCAAGGTGCTGGTCTTCGGGATGTCCGGTCTGGGCAAAACCCATCTTTCGCAACTGCTGCGCAGCAGCGGCGACTGGTTCCACTATTCGATCGATTACCGCATCGGCACGCGATACCTCGGCGAATACATCACCGATAACGTCAAAGCCGAGGCGATGAAGGTACCGTTCTTGCGGGACCTGTTGCTGTCCGACAGTATCTATATCGGGTCCAACATCACCTTCGACAATCTGAGCCCCGTGGCAACATGGCTGGGCAAACCGGGCGATCCGGCCAAGGGTGGGCTGCCCATGGATGAATACCGGCGCCGTCAGGCCCTGTTCCGCGATGCGGAAATCGCGGCCCTGCTGGACACCGATCATTTTTCCCGACGCGCACAGGCGCTGTACGGGTATCCGCATTTCATCTGCGACACAGGTGGGTCCATCTGTGAATGGGTGGACGCGCAGGACGATGCCGACCCTCTGCTCAGCCGGTTGGCGGAAAATTCGTTGCTCGTCTGGATAAAGGGCGACGAGGCGCATACGCAGGAACTGATCCGCCGCTTTGACCGCGCGCCCAAGCCAATGGCCTATCAGCCAGCGTTTCTTGATGCTGCATGGGATGAGTATCTGAAAGAAAACAACACCCAGGAGGATGAAGTTGATCCAGACAGCTTCATCCGCTGGACCTACGCGCGTGCACTGGCCCATCGCCAACCGCGCTACGAGGCGATGTCGAAATGGGGCGTCAGCGTCACGGCGGATGAGGTCGCGGCACTTGGGTCCGAGGCCGATTTCGTCGACCTTATCGCGACCAAACTCTGACGCGCCCGTGATCGCCGCTTGAGGCGCGCCGCGCCACGCATTATCTGAAAGAGCCAATCTTTAGAAAGTTAGCCTGATGCCGATCAAGATCCCCGCGACTTTGCCTGCCTTCGACGTGCTGACGCGCGAAGGCGTCATGGTGCTGGACGAGGATGCGGCATCGCGGCAGGATATACGGCCTCTTCGTATCGCGCTGCTCAATCTGATGCCCAAGAAGATCCAGACCGAAAACCAGTTTGCCCGCCTGATCGGCGCGACGCCGCTGCAGATTGAATTTACGTTGCTGCGCATGTCCGACCATCAGGCGCGAAACACCGCCGCCGAGCATATGGAAAGTTTTTACCGCCCCTTTGAGGAAGTGACCGAAGACGAGAAATTCGACGGCCTGATCATCACCGGTGCGCCGATCGAGCATCTGCCCTTCGAAGATGTCACCTATTGGGACGAATTGCGCCGTGTCATGGACTGGACGCAGACTTCGGTCCATTCCACTTTTGGGGTCTGTTGGGGTGGCATGGCGATGATCAACCACTTTCACGGCATCAACAAACATATGCTGGACGCCAAAGCCTTCGGTTGCTTCCGGCACCGCAACCTTGCCCCGTCCTCGCCATATCTACGGGGTTTTTCGGATGATTGCGTCGTTCCGGTGTCGCGCTGGACGGAAATCCGTCAGGCCGAAGTGGACACGAAACCGGGACTGGTCACCCTGCTGGGCAGTGACGAAGTCGGACCTTGCCTGATCGAAGACCCCGATCACCGCGCGCTTTATATATTCAACCATTTCGAATACGACCGCGATACGCTCAAACAGGAATATGACCGCGACATCGAATCTGGCACGCCGATCAATGTCCCGCTCAACTATTATACCAATGACGATCCCGCGTTGCCGCCGCTGAACCGCTGGCGCAGCCACGCGCATCTGCTCTATGGCAACTGGATCAACGAAATCTATCAGACAACCCCCTATGATCTGAGCAAGATTGGGGCGTAACATGCTGATCGCGCTGATTTTGCTGGCGGGTCTGATTGCCGCGACACAATGGCGCGCGTCGGTGAGAGAGCATCGGGCGCTGGCGGAGTACGGCCCAGAAGGCGATATTTTCGATGTGAATGGCATCAATGTCCATGCCCGGATCATGGGCAGCGGGCCGGATCTGATCCTGATCCACGGTGCCAGCGGCAATATTCGCGACTTTACTTTCGATTTTGCCGAACGTCTTACGCATCGCTATCGAGTCATCATTTTCGACCGTCCGGGCTTTGGCTGGACCGACCGATTGCCAGAAAACGCTGGTGCGTGGAACAGCAGTTCGGAAAGCCCACAGGAACAGGCCGCCTTGCTTCAGGCTGCGGCGGATCAAATCGGGGTGCGCAACCCGATTGTTTTGGGCCATTCCTATGGCGGGGCTGTGGCGCTTGCCTGGGGGTTGGCGCGGCCTGATGATACGGCGGCGCTCGTATTGGTGTCTGCCGTTAGCAATCCTTGGCCTGGCGGATTGGGTGCGCTTTACCGGATAAACGGATCCGCCCTTGGGGGGGCCTTGCTCATCCCCTTGATTACCGCCTTTACGCCCGAATGGATGGTGCGCGAGACTGTTGCCGGTATCTTTGCCCCGCAAAGCGCCCCCGAAGGCTATGCCCGCCATGTCGGACCGTCGCTTACGCTGCGCCGCTCGTCCATGCGCGCCAATGCGGAGCAGGTAAATTCCCTAAGGCCCCATATCGTCGAGATGTCACAGCACTATGACACGCTGCCCATGCCGATCGAACAGGTCCACGGCACCTCGGATACCATTGTTCCGGTGCACATCCACGCAGAGGTCTTGGCCACGCAAGCCCCCGGCGCGCATCTGACGCGGCTGACCGGTATCGGACACATGCCGCACCACACGGCAAGCACGGAAGTGATCGCTGCCATCAACCGTGCGGCGTTGCGTGCGGGTTTGCGCTGAGCGGCGGAAAACTCCATATAGAAGACAGCCACCACAGGAGCTCCCAATGGACCTACCCTTCGACGGCGCGATCAGTGCCTTTTTCCAGAACGACGCGCCCGCCGATATTCGCGAGGCGATCAAGCGTGCCGACAAGGACGATATCCTTGCGACGACCTATCCGCATCCGGAGGAGCTGGCGCGCAAAGTGTACGAAAAGGATCTGGAAAAGCTGCAGATCGAACTGGCCAAGCTTCAGGTTTGGGTTCGCGCGAACCGCAAGCGTATCGCGATTGTTTTCGAAGGGCGAGACGCCGCCGGTAAAGGGGGCACCATCGGACGTTTCCGCCAGAACCTGAACCCCCGTGCGGCGAAAGAAGTCGCCTTGCCGAAACCGACGGAGACAGAACAGACGCAATGGTATTTCCAGCGCTATGTCAAACACCTGCCCGCAGGTGGCGAAATGGTTTTCTATGACCGCTCCTGGTACAATCGTGCGGTGGTCGAGCACGTTTTCGGCTTTTGCACAGATCAGCAACGCGAGCATTTCTTTTACCAAGTCAACCCGTTCGAAGAAACGCTGGTCCAAGACGGCATTCACCTGTTCAAATTCTGGATGAATGTGAATCGCGCTGAACAACTGCGCCGCATGCTCGCCCGCGAAAACGATCCGCTCAAGCAATGGAAGCTGAGCCGCATCGACGTAGAGGGCCTTGGGAAATGGGACGCCTACACGGATGCCATCCGCGAGACGTTTGAACGCACCCACAAAGCCGCAGCCCCGTGGACCATCGTGCGCAGTGACGACAAGCGCCGCGCGCGGCTTAACGCGATCCGAACGGTGCTGCACGCATTGGATTATGATAGCAAGGACGTAAAGGCAATCGGCAGGATCGACGACAGCATCTGCGGTTCGCCGGATATATGGGATGCCTAAACGGGGCTACCATCACGGCAATCTCCGGCAGGCGCTGGTCGACGCTGCATTGGCGCTGATCGAACTGCGCGGTCCTGCCGGCTTTACCCTGTCCGAGGCGGCCAAACAGGCAGGCGTTACGCCCGCTGCGGTTTATCGTCATTTCGAGGGACGCGAAGACCTGATCGCCGAAGCTGCTTTGCAAGGCTACGAAATTTTCGGCGATCTTATGGAATACGCCTATTCCTCAGGCCAGCCTTCCGCATTGCGGGCCTTCGAGGCAACGGGGCGCGCATATCTTGCCTTTGCGCGCAAACATCCGGGCCATTACATAGCCATGTTCGAAAGCGGCATTTCCGTTAATCACAGCGCCGCTCTTGCCACCGTTGCAGGGCGCGCGAAGGGGGTGCTGGAAAAAGCCGCCGCTGATCTGAGCCAGCATATTCCGGCGGAAAAACGGCCTCCCGCATCGATGTTTTCGGCCCATATCTGGGCAATGAGTCACGGCGTGGTAGAGCTATTCGCGCGTAATTCACCCGGCCGAGCCTCGCCCTTCCCGCCCGAAGACCTGCTGGAAACCGGCATCGGCATTTATCTGCGCGGTTTGGGATTGATCGCGGCGGACGAGTAGCGCTTGCAGCGCGCTTCCCTGCCGCCTAGTTTCACGCCAACTCCGTGAAAGGAGCCTGACTTGGCCAATATCCTCACCAATACCACACTGACCCGCAAGAACCGCCTCGCCGATCTCAAGGCGCGCGAGCCCGGGTATTTCGACCTCGAGTTTCTCAAGGTCATGCCGCCGGAATACCGTAATCAATGTTTTGACAATCTGGATCGGTCGAAATCGCAATTGCGCCAGGACCTGTTCGGTCTGGTGCAGGCAGGGTTCAAGCGGGGTGGTTATTTTGTCGAATTCGGCGCGACGGATGGCGTCGCGTTGAATAACACATGGCTGATGGAAAAATATTTCGGCTGGAAGGGCATCCTCGCCGAACCCGCACGCGGCTGGCAAGACGACCTCAAGCGCAACCGCAGTTGCATAGTTGACGCGCGTTGCGTCTGGAAATCCACCGGAGAAACGCTGGAATTTGCCGAGGCGCCGCGGGGCGAGAACTCCGGGATTGCCAGCTTCATGAAGACTTCACACAAACACCGGAGTACGACCTACGAAGTCGGGACAGTCGCGCTGAACGATCTGCTACGCGAGCATGACGCGCCCGATTTCATTGATTTTGCCTCTATCGACACGGAAGGAAGCGAGTTTGAGATACTGAACGCTTTCGATTTCGACCGATGGCAGTTTGGCGCTTTGTGCATCGAACACAATTTCGCGCCCCAACGGGAAGACCTCAACCGTCTGCTGACGGCAAATGGCTATACCCGCATCCACGAGCACGTTTCTCGCTTCGACGACTGGTATATCCCGAAGGACTGATGCGTTGGATCCCGCCATGCTCAAGGCCCTGCAGATCAACGCAACTCGACAGCGTCAATTGGTCGAACTTGAACGCCATAAGCAAGCGCGTGAGATCGCGGCAATGCACGCGGCGCGCCGTGCCGCTCATCCCAATCCACTGACACGCCACGGCCGGCAGGTGTTTTCGCAAAGCGACGAAGACGGGATCACCCTTGAAATCTTGCGAAGATTGGAAAAGCAGAACGGGCTCTTTGCGGAATTCGGTGTTGGCGACGGCACGGAGAACAACAGCTTGATTTTGCTCGCGACCGGCTGGCGAGGTCTGTGGATCGGCGGTCAGGAGCTTGCATTTGCGCCTCCAGACGATAGTCGGGTAACGTTTAGGAAGGACTGGGTGACATCTGCGAACCTGTTGGATCTAGCAACACCGGTAGCGTCCGATATTTCTGCGCTAGACGTCATTTCGATGGACCTGGATGGCAATGACGTGTTCTTCTGCGAGCAATTGCTGCAAGCGGGGGCAACGCCGGCGTTGTTCATTTGCGAATACAACGCGAAATTCCCGCCACCTGTCCGATTTACGGTTGATTATGATCCGGCGCATGAATGGCAGAACGACGATTATGTGGGTGCCAGTTTGCAAAGCCTCGTGGACATGTTTGCAAAATACAATTACGCGCTCATCTGCTGTAATGCTGCAACCGGTGTGAATGCGTTTTTTGTGCAGACCCGTCACTTGGCTAAATTTAACGATGTTCCGGGTGATATTCAAAGTATCTATGCCGATCCGTTCTACCAACTGATCCCGCAGATAGGACACCCGAAATCCATCAAGACGATCATGACCTTGATCCGGTAAACGAAGAGGCCGCACCCCTCAGGGAACGGCCCGGCCTCAAGCAATCGCTTGGATCCGTCAGATCAGGTAAAGATCGCTGTTTGACATGTCCGCTACCGTCACATCGAAAATCAGAACCCGATTTCCGGCAAAATCAGTAATCTGCACAAGGTTGTCAATCTGGCGCATATGGGTGTCGATCAGATCCTGATAGCTGTCGATCCCATCCATATCGCGCAAGTCAAGGATATCATGCGCACCTGAGAATTCGAAATCCAAAACACGATCCGTCCCGAATGCGCCATTGAAGACAAAAATATCCGATCCCGCACCGCCAAACAGGTGATCATCGCCGGCTCCGCCATTGATGTAGTCCTGACCGTCTCCGGCGGAAATGGTATCATTGCCGTTTCCTCCGAATATGGTGTCGTCACCGATTTGGCCAAACAACCTGTCGTCACCGCCATTGCCGACAACTAAATCGTTGCCATGCCCGCCGAACACGTTGTCGCGCTCGCCACCGCCGTAAAGTTCATCGTCGCTGTAACGACCGACCAGCCGGTCGCGGCCTTCGCCACCATAAATCGTGTCGTTCCCCGTTCCTCCGTCAAGCCGGTCATTACCATCGCCACCATAAATAAGGTCGTCCCCTAGGAAGGTGAAAATCACGTCGTTCCCGGTATTGCCCATCACGGTATCATTGCCGCTGCCAGTGACGATCGTATCGTTCCGGCCACCACCATCAATGAAATTATTTCCAGACCCGCCGTTGATGCTGTCATCGCCCGACCCGCCAAAGATGCTGTCATCTCCGCCACCGCCAAAGATCGTATCGTCGCCAAATCCTCCGAAAATCGTGTCATTGCCGCCTATGATATTTGGACCCTCGGTCTGCGTGTCGCCGTAAATGACGTCATTTCCGGCACCCCCATCAATGAAATCATGGCCGCCAACCACGGTATCCGTTGCGGAAACGGTCTGCGCGTCGCCAAATATCTGATCAGCAGCAGCCGATCCAATAATGCTGTCATTACCGCCGTTCAGAGTACTGCCGCCGTTGAGCAGAAAAACATCGCCGTAGATCTGGTTATCCATCGTCGTGGACGAGACGGCGGAAAGGTCAATCACATCGGCACCTGCGTTCACAACAGAATTCGTGACGAAATATGCATCCCCGGAAACGGAGACAGCAGCATCCTCGGTCCAGTCATCGATGAAGGTGATGGTGTCGTTTCCGCCGTTCAGGGTTGCATCCTGCAACTGGTTTACGTCCCCGTCGATGATGTCGGCCGTGACGTTGAACGTGTCCGATCCCGCTGTCAGCGTTATGGCTTCGACAATTGAGAAATCCCCGGTAAGGGTCGTATTGTCTGCGCCTCGCCCAGTGAACGTATCATTTGCCGCAAACGCATTGGTGCCGATCGGATTGATCCCATCGCCAGAGATGATCGTCGCGAAATTCTCGCTCAAGCGGATTTCGGACGCGCCCAGAAGGATGTTGTCCCACACCGATTCCGTCGCAGATGCACCGGCAGTGTAGTCAAGATCCGTCGCCTCAAGCGACAGGCCGGTAATGATAATGTTGTTGTAAAAGTCCGGTGTTCCCAGATCAAAGCGGATGCTGCTGAACGTACCTGCTGTCGGAACACCAGCCCCGTCGACGACAAGCCCACTGGCAACGCCGACTACACGGCTGCCATCGCTGGTGTCCCATGTAAGGTTGTCACCACCAGCCGAAGTTCCAAGATTGGTGAAATCGCCCGAGCCGGGCAGGAGTATCGAGTAAACCGCATCTGATAGTGAAAAATCGACGATAGCCATGGCAGCATCCTTTAAGAAATCCCTAATTACGCATTTGAGCTAGCATATTAACCATGGGTGTCGCAAGCGACACGGGTGAAGGACGTCTTGTACTTCGCTTGTACAAAAGAAAAATACCGCCCCGGTTTGGGGCGGCATTCAAGTTTGGTGCGGTTGTAAAGGTTAACGCTTGGAGAACTGGAAGCTCTTGCGCGCTTTCGCCTTACCGTATTTCTTGCGTTCCACGACGCGGCTGTCGCGCGTGAGGAAGCCCGCAGCCTTCAATGCCCCGCGCAAGCTGGGATCGTAAAGCTGCAACGCTTTGGAAACGCCATGCTTTACCGCGCCGGCCTGACCGGAGAGGCCGCCGCCCTTGACCGTTGCGACGACGTCGAACTGGCCTTCGGTGCCCGAGATGCTGAATGGTTGCGCCAAAATCATCTGAAGCACGGGACGCGCAAAGTATTCGTTTTGTGGCTTGCCGTTGACAGTGACCTTGCCGGAACCCGGCTTGATCCAGACGCGCGCGACGGCGTCTTTCCGCTTGCCTGTGGCGTAGGAACGACCCAGCTCGTCGCGAACGGGCTCGCGTGAGATCATTTCGACCTCGGGAACGCCCTGTACTGCGCCGATGTTCTCGGTCACTGCGGCTTCGAGACCGTCGAGTGTTTTGATTTCGTCAGCCATGCTCATGCACTCCGCGTGTTTTTGGCGTTCATGGATTTCACATCCAGAACTTCGGGCGATTGCGCCTCATGGGGATGATCCGCACCGGCATAGACGCGCAGGTTGGTCATGATCTGGCGGCTCAGACGGTTGCCGGGCAGCATGCGCTTGACCGCCTGGGTCACGATCCGCTCGGGGTGTGCGCCTTCGAGGATCTGCGCCTTGGTGCGCTCCTTGATGCCGCCAGGATGGCCGGTGTGCCAATAGAAGTTTTCTTCACGCTTCTTGCCGGTCATCTGCACTTTTTCAGCATTGATGACGATGACATTATCGCCGCAATCCATGTGCGGGGTGAAGGACGGTTTGTGCTTGCCGCGCAAACGCATGGCGATGATCGATGCAAGACGACCCAGAACGACGCCTTCTGCGTCGATCAGGATCCATTTCTTGTCGATATCTGCCGGTGTTGCAGAAAAGGTTTTCATGGACGGTTTCCAGTATTGAGTGGCACGTGGACATGCCACGCGGGATAGCAGCGTTATACGCGCAGAAAATTCCGCGTCAAGCGCGCCGCACCAGTAATAATAAAGCAAATTCAATGGTTTGCAATTACGGTATTATTTTACCCCATTAATTTCCAGTTAACTCACCCCTTAACCGGCGGGATCGCATAGGTCAGCGTGGCGCGCGCAACAGGTACCTCCATCCCTTCGGAATACAGCATCACATCCGTTACCGATAATTGCCGACCCAGCTTCAACAGCCGCGCTTTCGCGATCAGGTCAACGCCAGCCGCTGGTTTGCGCATAAAATCGATGGAGCAATTGGTCGTCACGGCCAGCGCCTGCGGCCCGATCATTGCAAGCGTCGCGAGGTATGCGGCGACATCCGCCAGGGCAAACATCGAGGGTCCTGAGATTGTCCCTCCGGGTCGCAGATGTCTGTCACCCACCAGCAGACGCATGGTGATTTCATCGGGTGCCACATGGTCGATGGCAAAATCGTCGGCGACCTGTTGAAACACCTCGCGCATAAAGGCACTCAGCGCCTTGGCGTCCATTTTTACTTGCCTGTGCTCTGCCATCGCTTCTCTCTCCTGCTTGGTTGCGGTAAAATTCCCCGAACAGCAGCGGAGAGCAAGATGTCAATTCTCGAAATCAAGCGGCGGGGCGCTGTGGCGGACCTCACCATGAATAGCCCTGAGCGGCTCAATGCGTTATCGGACGAGATGCTCGAGGCTTTGCAAACTGCACTGGACGGTTTTGCAAATGATCCCGAGACCCGCGTAATCACCTTGCGCGGCGCGGGCAAGGCGTTTTGCGCTGGTCACGACTTGCGGCAAATGCAGGCGATGCGTCAATCGGACGATAACGGTGCCGCAGCCTTCAGCGATCTGTTCGACCGCTGCACCAGCGTCATGGCGCGCATTCAGTCCCTGCCCCAACCCGTCATCGCGCAGGTGCATGGGATCGCCACCGCAGCCGGATGCCAGCTTGTCGCGACCTGCGATCTGGCGGTCGCAGCGCAAGACACCCGTTTTGGCGTGAACGGTGTCAACATCGGATTATTCTGTTCCACGCCCATGGTCGCACTCAGTCGGAACATCCCGCCGAAGAAAGCGTTCGAAATGCTGACCACAGGTGATTTCATCGACGCCAGAACCGCCTGCGACTACGGGCTTATCAACAAGGTCGCAGCGCCCGAGGATCTCGAGCAGGAAACCGCACAGCTCGCGGACCGAATTGCAGGCAAGCTCGGGGTGGCCGTCAGGATCGGCAAGCGCGCCTTTTACGAGCAGCTTCAGATGTCGACCGCAGACGCCTATCGCTACACTGGGGCCGTCATGGTCGAAAACCTCGCGCAGCCGGAGACGGACGAAGGCATGCAGGCTTTCATTGAAAAACGGCGCCCCGATTGGCCGCAGTAAACTGTTTCCGCTAACGGCATTGATTGTTTCCAAAAAACGAATTGTCAAATCGGGCAGCATTGTGGCATGAATAAGTCATTGGCCCGATGGCCTGATAGTTTTGGGTCGCCGTGGGCGGAAGGTCCCTCCAGATCAGTCTCTCACTGATCGCAGATCCCCGCAGCGGCGACCCCAAAAGCTCTCTCCCGACACAATCCGCCGTTGCGCAGCGCCCACCGCTGTCCTACATCGCGGATATGGACAAGACATTGCATATCATTGGCGGCGGCATGGCCGGTTCCGAGGCAGCTTGGCAAGCGGCAGAGCTTGGCATTGACGTCATTATTCACGAAATGCGCCCCAAGGTTGGTACATTTGCCCATCAGACGGGACTTTTGGGAGAAATGGTTTGCTCGAATTCGTTCCGCTCGGACGATGACGAACAAAACGCCGTGGGCCTTTTGCATTGGGAAATGCGCGCGGCAAACGGGCTGATCATGACGGTGGCGGATCAGCATCGCCTGCCAGCCGGGGGTGCATTGGCAGTCGACCGCGACGCCTTCGCGCAAAGCGTGACCGACGCATTGACCGCCCATCCCAAGATCAGCGTCAGTTATGGTGAAGTCACCGAATTGCCGGGCGACGGGAACTGGATTATCGCTACCGGACCGCTCACGTCGTCTGACCTTGGTGCAGCAATAGCCTCTGAAACGGGCAGCGATGCGCTGGCCTTTTTCGACGCCATTGCGCCCATCGTGCATCATGACAGCATCGACATGAGCAAAGCATGGATGCAATCGCGCTATGACAAGGGCGAGACCGAGGAAGAGCGTACCGCCTATCTGAATTGCCCGATGGACCGTGACCAGTACGAGGCGTTCATCGACGCGCTTTTGGCCGCTGAGAAAACAGAATTTCACGAAGGCGAAACGGCAGGCTATTTCGACGGATGCCTGCCCATTGAGGTCATGGCGGAACGTGGCCGGGAGACATTGCGGTTCGGCCCGATGAAACCGGTTGGGCTGACAAATCCCCATGCGCCGGAGATCAAGGCGCATGCCGTCGTCCAGTTGCGTCGCGACAACAAATTAGGAACGCTATACAACATCGTGGGTTTTCAGACCAAGATGAGGTATGGCGCGCAAGCCGATGTTTTCAAAATGATTCCCGGGCTTGAAAATGCAAGCTTTGCCCGCCTTGGCGGCATTCATCGCAATACTTTCCTGAACTCCCCCACGTTATTGGATGGACAGATGCGGCTGCGGAGCCAACCTCACATTCGCTTTGCCGGACAGATCACCGGCGTCGAGGGCTACGTCGAAAGTGCCGCTATGGGTCTGCTGGCCGGTCGGTTGGCCGCAGCGGAATTATCAGGGCATCGCCTTGAGACGCCGCCCGACACAACAGCGACCGGCGCATTGATTACGCATATTTCGGGCGGCGCAGATGCCAAGACGTTCCAGCCGATGAACGTGAACTTTGGCCTGTTTCCTCCTGTCGAGGGGCTGAAAAGCGGACGGCGCGGACGCAAGGACCGCTACAAGGCCTACACCGACCGCGCCAAGGCAGACTGGCAACGGTGGCTTGCGTCTTAGGGCTGGACGCGCCCACTTGTGCGGCGTTAACTTAGGTGAATGACAGAAAAATATTTGGACAAAGCCTATTCCGCCCGCGACGCCGTCTCGACGCGCGCACTCTATGACGGGTGGGCAGCAAGCTACGAAGCCGAAATTGCCGAAAACGGTTATGTGACGCCTGGGCGGAGCGCTGCAGCGCTTGCGCAATTCGTAGAGGACAAGACGCTGCCAATTCTGGATTTCGGCTGTGGCACAGGGCTTTCGGGTCTTGCGCTCGGGGTGGCAGGTTTCACGACAATCGACGGGGTCGACCTGTCTGCAGATATGATAGAGGTCGCGAAAGCGAAAAAGGTCTATCGGTCCTTGCAGCAAGTTGAAGCCGGCCAATTGCCAAACCATAAGCCGGGCGATTATGCCGCCATCGCCGCAATCGGAGTGATCGGAGCAGGTGCCGCACCGATCTCTGTGTTCGACCAGTTGATGCAAGCCCTCGATTCGGGTGGCAAACTTGTCTTTTCCTTAAACGATCATTCGTTGGAAAATTCGCAGAACACCGCCCGCATCAACGAGTGGACGGATTGCGGTGCCGCGCGAATCCTGTTTTGTGAATACGGCGATCACCTGCCGGGGATTAACTTGAAGTCCAACGTATACGTGCTTGAAAAAGCGTGACAATCACCACCCGTTTTGCGCCGTCTCCGACAGGTCCGCTGCATTTGGGACATGCCTATTCAGCTCTGCTCGCCTTTGATCTGGCGCGCGCGCAGGCCGGTAGTTTTCTATTGAGGATCGAAGACATCGACCGGTCAAGGGCGCGTCCCGAATGGGAAACGCAGATCTATGATGATCTGCACTGGCTGGGTATCGACTGGCAAGAACCTGTCATGCGCCAATCGGACCGGCTGGAAATCTACAGCACTGCGATCCAGGGTTTGTGGGATGCCGGTCTGCTATTTGCCTGCGATTGCAAACGCCGCGACATTCTGGAGGCGGCGTCGGCTCCACAGGAAGGCGGATCGCCCGTCGTCGGCCCGGACGGTGTCGTGTATCCCGGCACCTGCCGCACCAAAGGTTTGAAATTTGGTGAGGGTGCCTTGCGGCTGAATATGCCTAAAGCTGTGCAAATGGTCGAACAGTCGGCGTTGCAGTTTGTCGACGATGGCCGCGTTGTCCTGTTCGACAAGCAAGACCTGCTCGATAGTGTCGGCGACATCGTCCTGATGCGCCAGGACATGGGGACGTCATATCATCTGTCTGTCGTCATCGACGATGCCGCACAGGGGGTAACGCTGGTTAGCCGGGGTGAAGACCTGCGTGAAGCGACAAAGATACATATTGTTTTACAGCGCCTTATCGACCTTCCTTCACCTGAATATCTGCACCACAAGCTTATTCGCGACGACGCGGGCAAGCGGTTGGCCAAGCGCGATGATGCCCGCGCGATTGCCCGCTACCGCAGCGAGGGGGCGTCAGCGAAAGACATCAGGCGTTGGGTCGGGCTTTGACGCCCGACTGCGACCGTTCGATCCGCTATCTGACACCGGCCGCTATCGCCAAGGCGTCATTTCACCGGATTCATCACGATGGTTTCTTCTGCCGGAGTAATCACGGTATAAAAACAGCTGCGCCGATCCGTATGGCAGGCCGGACCGGTCTGCTCAACCTGCATCAACAGACAGTCGCGATCACAATCCACTCGCAATTCCTTGAGCATCTGTACATTTCCAGATGTCGCACCCTTTGCCCACAGCGCTGCGCGCGAACGGCTCCAATAAGTGACGTGACCTGTTTGCAAAGTTATTTCGACGCTTTGCAAATTCATCCATGCCATCATAAGGACTTCCCCCGTCACATGATCTTGTGCAATTGCTGGGATCAGTCCGGCATCGTTATAGTTCAGGCTTTTGGAATCAAACGGCATAGGGCTCTCGCGAAAAGGTTTTTGCATCAGCGCGTCAGCACATTATGTAGAGGTCACAGCCGGGAAGGAACAGCCATGTCGGGCGATACAGATCTTATAAAACTCTATTCGGGACGGATCCTGGCGCTTGCTGCGGATATTCCACATCTGGGTCGCCTGGATCACCCAGATGCAAGCAATACCCGCCGGTCGCCGCTTTGCGGATCAACGGTAACGGTAGATGTCTGCACCGACGGGTCCCGCCTGACCAACCTTGGTCAGGATGTCAAAGCCTGTGCCTTGGGTCAGGCGGCAGCGTCAGTTGTCGGGGCTGCGGCCCCAGGTGCTACGTTGGATCAGGTTGAGACCGCGCGCGACCAACTACGCGCGATGCTCAAAGGCAAAGGCCCCGTGCCGGATGCGCCATTCGACGGTTTTGAAGTGCTGCTGCCGGCGGCCGACTACAAGAACCGCCATGCGTCCATCCTGCTGAGCATCGAGGCATTGGCAGAAGCGATGCGTATCGCGCAGTCAAAAACGGCACAGCAAGGATGAAAAAAAGCGCCGCGCATCCGATATGGATGGCGGCGCAGGGAAAGCGTTTCTCACGTGGGACCCGAAATCCGGCCAGGCGGCTATGCCACCAGACATAAGGAAAGGCAGAACCTTATGTCAGCATCCATTTGGGAAAGATGCGGGTCGGATCCGGCGCGAGAGCGCAGGCAGAAAATCAGACAAAAGCAGGAAGGTGCAAACTGACAACCAACATAACGACCAACGCCGCCGCACCTGCTGCATCTTGCAGCAATGTGGCCCGCGACCGCGTCGCGATGGATTTGATTGTGGTCAGGAATGTCATCTGCGCCTCCATGTTCTTGTTGCCTCTTTGTTCTCACTTCCGTTAACCAAAGTAAAGAACTTTTTAAGAACATTTGCGAACAAAAAGTGCAGTGCGGCGCTAACCCACAGTAATCAAACGAATTGCTTCGTCCTGCCGCATCAGCCACAGCAGGACGCGCGCCGCCTGCCCGCGGTCCTTGGACAGCCCCGGATCAGAGGCAAGCAGATTGCGCGCATCCGACTGCGCGATCGCCATCAACCCCGCCTGCCGCTCCAGATCGGCCACGCGAAACCGTGGGACGCCGGATTGTGCTATCCCGATCAGATCTCCCGTGCCACGCATCCTGAGGTCTGTCTCGGCAATTACGAACCCATCCTCGGTTTCCCTGAGGACTTCGAGCCGCTGACGACCCGTCTCTGACAGAGGCGCGCGGTACATCAGCAAACATGTCGAGGCAAGCGCACCGCGCCCTACCCTCCCACGCAACTGATGCAGCTGCGCCAGACCGAAACTCTCTGCACGCTCAATCACCATGATCGTAGCGTTCGGCACGTCTACGCCGACTTCAATCACGGTGGTGGCGACCAGGACTTGCGTTTCTGCGCGCTGAAACGCCGCCATCGCGGCGTCTTTTTCGGCGGGCGGAAGCTGGCCATGGACCAGTCCGACGACCCCTTCGCCCAGCACCGCGCGCAGCTGTTTGAACCGCGCCTCTGCCGCGATCAGATCGCTGACCTCGCTTTCCTCGACCAAAGGGCAGACCCAATAGCATTGCCGCCCCTCGCCAATCGCGGCGCGCAGGCGTTCAATGACTTCGTCGATCCGGTCTGTGCTGACCAGGGCCGTGCGGATCGGCTGGCGGCCCGGTGGTTTTTCATCCAGAACGGAAACGTCCATATCGCCGTATTGAGCCAGGGCCAGACTGCGCGGGATCGGCGTGGCCGTCATGACCAGAACGTCCGCGCGAATGCCCTTCTTGCCCAGTTCAAGCCGCTGTCGCACGCCAAAGCGGTGCTGTTCATCCACGACGGCAAGGCGCAAATCGCGGAACGTCACACTGCTTTGGAACACCGCATGCGTGCCTACAAGGATCTGGATGTCACCACGGGCGAGCGCCGCAAGCTTGGCCTCACGCTCTGCACCTTTGTCACGACCGGTCAAAATCTCCAGGACCACGCCAGCCTCTTCAGCGAGCGGACGGAGCCCTTGTAAATGCTGGCGGGCGAGTATTTCGGTCGGGGCCATCAACACGCCCTGCCCGCCTCCCTCTACCGCCGCAAGCAAGGCAAGAAACGCAACCAGCGTCTTGCCCGCACCGACATCCCCCTGCAACAGCCGGTTCATGCGCAGATCACCAGCCATATCGGCGGTGATTTCGGCGATCGCACGGCTTTGCGCACCCGTCGGACGATAAGGCAGCGCTGCGAGCACCTTCGAAGAAAGCCGTCCATCGGCCTGCGTGACGCGCCCTTTCTTGCGCCGCTCGACTTGCCGGGCCAACGCAAGCGTCAGCTGGTGGGCAAAAAGCTCGTCATAGGCAAGGCGTTCGCGCGCGGGAGCCGTTGCCGCCAAGTCGCTCAATGCGGCCGGATCGTGTGCCGCCCGCAATGCGTCCGCAAAATCAGGCCAACCGGCCTTGTTTTTCTGCTCAGGATCAGCCCATTCAACCAACGGAGGAACCCGCGAAAGGGCTGCGCGCGTTGCCTTGTACATCAGCTTTTGCGTGATGCCTGCGGTCAACGGATAGACCGGTTCGAACCGGGGAATGGACCCGGCCTCGTCCTCCGGTACGGCAAAGTCTGGATGCACCATCTGTGCGACCCCGTCAAAAAGCTCGACCCTGCCCGAGACGATCCTGCGACTGCCTTCGGGCAGTTGCTTCTTAAGGAAATCTCCACGGGCGTGGAAAAACACCAGTTGAAAGCTCGTCTTTGCGTCTTCGACATGAATTCGGTACGCCCCGCCCTTGGTTTTTGCCACACGATGCGCCCCGACCGTAACGGCAACAGTCAATGTGGCGGGCAACTGGGCATCTTGGACCGTCTCGCGCAGGGCGCGGTCAATGCCGGAATAGGGCAAGGTAAACAGCAGATCCCGCGGGGCCATCACCCCAAGGTGGCCAAGCGTTTGCGCCGTTTTAGGGCCGACCCCCTCCAGCGTTTCAAGCTTTGCAAAAAGCGGAAAAAGGGCTTCGGGGCGTCCGCTCATGCGCCGTCTAACAGTGCAAGCCAGGCGGCCTCGTCCAAGATTTCGATGCCCAGTTCGGCTGCCTTGGTCGCTTTTGAACCGGCCCTCGGACCCGCGATCAGGATATCGGTCTTGGCACTGACCGACCCCGCGACCTTCGCCCCCAGACGTTCGGCCCGCGCCTTTGCCTCGGCGCGTGTCATCAATTCCAATGCGCCGGTAAAGACAACCGTCTTGCCCGCGACAGGTGATCCCGTGACGTCCGAACGGGTTGCGGGCAAAATCTCGAGCTCGGCGGCGAGCCGTTCGATTGATGCGCGCTCGGCTTCCTGGGCGAATGCCCCGACCAGCGATCCGGCCATGACCACCCCCACACCGTCAATCCCCAGCAGATCGTCCCATGCCGCACCTCGTTTTGGTGCCGCATCGCGCATGGCCTGATCCAATATGGCCCATTCACCGTAATGCAGCGCAATCAGGTTCGACGCGGCCTCACCGACATGCCGGATACCCAGCCCGAACAGAAACCGGCGCAGCGGTATCTTGCGTTTGTCTTCAATGGCATCGAAGAGCGCTTTCGCCGATTTTTCGCCCCATCCCTCGCGGTTCTTGAGCTGTTGAAGCCCGTCCCCATAGCGAGACTGCAGGGTGAATATGTCGGCGGGTTCAGCGATCCAGCCGTCGGAATAGAACTGTTCCACCTGCTTTGCGCCAAGCCCGTCAATGTCGAACGCGGCGCGCGAGACGAAATGTTTGAGCTTTTCCACGGCTTGCGCAGGGCAGATCAGCCCGCCCGAACACCGTCGTACCGCATCGCCAGGTTCGCGCGGGGCCTCGCTGCCGCATTCGGGGCATTTGGTTGGAAAATCATAGGGTTTCGAATCCTCTGGGCGCTTTGCCAGATCCACGTCCGCAACTTTGGGAATGACATCGCCCGCACGGTAAACCTGCACCCAGTCACCGACGCGAATGTCCTTGCCGCCCCGGATCTCGCCACCTTTGCTGTCGAGGCCCGCGATGTAATCCTCATTGTGCAGCGTCGCGTTGGAGACGACAACGCCGCCCACGGTCACCGGCGACAAACGCGCTACCGGGCTAAGCGCGCCGGTCCGACCGACCTGAATGTCGATCCCCTCGAGGGTCGTCCACGCCAATTCCGCGGGAAATTTGTGCGCTATGGCCCAACGCGGTGTGGTGGACCGGAATCCCAGCCGGCCTTGCAGCCCAAGATCGTTTACTTTGTAGACAACACCGTCAATATCATAGCCCAGCGTCGCGCGCTGTTCTTCGATCTCTTCGTAATTCGCCAGCATCTCGGCCGGTCCTGAACAAAGTCTAGTTGCTGGATTCGTCCGGAATCCCAGTTTCCGCAACCGTTCAATCGCTGCCATCTGTGTTGTGGCCAAGGGATCCGAAACGCTGCCCCAGGCGTAGGCGAAAAACCTCAACGGGCGCGATTTGGTAATGCCAGCATCCAATTGGCGCAGCGATCCGGCCGCCGCGTTGCGCGGGTTTGCAAAGGTCTTTTCGCTCCGCGCCGCCTGTCTTTTGTTGAGCGCCTCAAAATCCGCATGGCTCATGTAGACTTCGCCACGCACCTCCAGCACTTTGGGCGCATCGTCCAGTTCGGTAGGGATATCGTCGATGGTTCGTGCATTGGCGGTGACGTTTTCACCAACCCGCCCGTCGCCGCGCGTCGCCGCCTCTATCAGTTTGCCGTTCTCGTAACGCAAAGAAAGCGACAGACCGTCGATTTTGGGCTCTGCGGTGTAGGACAGATCTGCCTCAGGACCTAGTCCGAGAAACTTGCGCACACTTGTATCGAATTCGCGGATATCGTCGGAATCGAATGCATTTGCCAACGACAGCATCGGAATGGAGTGGGTGATCTTGCCAAAGCCCGCCAGCGGCACCGCGCCCACCTGAAGCGACGGGCTGTCTTCTCTTACTAGCTGCGGAAACCGGGCCTCTATGGCCGCATTGCGTTGTTTCAGCGCGTCATATTCCGCATCGCTGATCTGCGGCGCGTCTTCACGATGATACGCGTCGTTCGCCGCTGCAAGCTGGTTTGCCAGATCAGCAAGTTCCGCTTTCGCCTCGGCCTCGGTCAGCACTTCGATGTCAGTTCGGGGATTCAAAAGCCTGCCTCTGAAATATCAACCTGTCGCCATGTGATAGGCGGCAGGCGAAAGCAGGTCTAGCAGATTCAAGGGCCAAACGCCCGGCCATCCCGAGAATGCAATGGAGGCTACATTCCCCGGACGTAACCGCAATCAGGCTCCGACAGCGAGGCCCATCTGCGCAGGCTCCGGATCGCGCAGCACATAACCGCGGCCCCAGACTGTCTCGATATAGTTTTCGCCGCCCGTCGCAATGCTGAGTTTCTTGCGCAGCTTGCAGATGAAGACATCGATGATTTTCAGTTCGGGTTCGTCCATCCCGCCATAGAGATGGTTGAGAAACATTTCCTTGGTCAGCGTCGTCCCCTTGCGGAGCGACAGAAGCTCAAGCATCTGATATTCCTTGCCTGTCAGATGAACAGTCTTGCTATCGACGCTGACGGTCTTGGCATCTAGGTTAACAGATATCTGCCCGGTGGCGATCACGGACTGGGAATGCCCCTTGGACCGGCGAATGATCGCATGGATCCGCGCCACCAGTTCTTCGCGGTGGAACGGTTTGGTCAGATAGTCATCCGCACCGAACCCGAACCCCTTGATCTTGTTCTCTGTATCATCGGCCCCCGACAGAATGAGGATCGGTGTTTCGATCCGCGCCAGCCGCAGTTGGCGCAAGACCTCATGGCCGTTCATATCCGGCAAATCGAGGTCGAGAAGGATCAGATCATAGTCATAAAGCTTTGCCAAATCGATCCCCTCCTCCCCAAGGTCCGTCGCATAGACGTTAAGGTTCGCATGGGTCAGCATCAATTCGATGCTCTTTGAGGTAGTAGGGTCGTCTTCTACAAGCAATACGCGCATTCGATTGTCTCCGCAGCGATCAGGTCTGTTACACACCACGAAGGTGACCCAAAAAGGTTAACTACCCGTAAATGATGCTGAGACAATTAATTGAACAACTTAGGGTTGTCTATACTTTTGTACAGCCGTGGCTTTGAGCGCGGCCTCCCCATGCTCGGTTACCGCGCGCACCCATTCCATGAATTCACCGTCGCTCAGTTGATAGCGATCCAATGCCTCGCCCTTGGAAATAAGGTTGTAGACCACCCCTCGCACCACCGCCGCCTTGCGCGAGGCGACCCAGCGCCGGGTATTTCTGGGCGGCAGATCCGCCTGTGTCATCACCGTCCCGTCGGCCAATGTAACGGCTCTGGGTCCATCTACTTTCTTGAGGTACATTTTTATCATCCGCGTTTGCTTATGATGGCAAAATGACGCCATGTCCCTTAAGGACAGATGAAGCACGGTCTTGAGAGTACTTACGATTTTCCTATATTCCTGCAGAACACCCGGAGAATGCCAATGCCCCTCGACCGCCCCCAGATCAATTCGCTAGGCTTTGCCAAAGCGCCCGCAGACACGCGCGTCGTGGTTGCGATGTCCGGCGGCGTTGACAGTTCCGTCGTTGCGGCAATGCTGGCAGACGAAGGGTATGATGTCGTGGGTGTCACGCTTCAGCTTTATGATCACGGTGCCGCCTTGGCCAAAAAAGGTGCGTGCTGCGCAGGAATAGACATCCACGACGCGCGCCGCGTGGCCGAAGATATGGGGTTTCCACATTATGTTCTGGATTATGAAAACGTCTTCAAGGACGCCGTGATCGACGAATTCGCCGACAGCTATCTTGCCGGTGCCACGCCGGTGCCCTGCATCCGCTGCAACGAGCGGGTCAAGTTCAAGGACCTGCTGGAAACCGCCCGCGATCTTGATGCGGACTGCATGGCCACTGGTCACTACATCCAGCGCAAGGCAGGCACGAACGGACCTGAACTTCACGCGGCAGCCGATGCGAACCGCGACCAAAGCTACTTTCTGTTCTCCACCACGCCGGAGCAGTTGGCGTTTCTGCGTTTTCCTTTGGGGCATCTGCCGTCAAAGGACGCGACGCGCGACCTTGCCGCCAAATACGGACTGCGCGTTGCCGACAAACCCGATAGTCAGGATATCTGCTTTGTCCCGAATGGCGACTATGCCAGCGTCATCCGTAAACTGCGCCCTGAAGCCGCCGACCCGGGCGAGATCGTCGACACCGATGGCAATGTCCTTGGACAGCATGAGGGCGTGATCCATTACACGATCGGCCAACGGCGTGGTCTCGGGATCGGGGGGCTTGATGATCCGCTCTATGTGGTAAAGCTTGACCCGACGCTCAGACATGTCGTGGTCGGCCCGAAAGAGCTGCTTGCAACCCGGACGGTCCCTGTTCGCGAAATCAACTGGCTCGGGGATGCGCCGCTTACGTCGCGGGATACGTGGGATATCAACGTGCGTATTCGTTCGACCCGTCCGCCCGCGCCCGCGATCCTGCGGCCGCTGGACGACACCACGGCCACGGTCGAGCTGCTGACGCCGGAACAAGGCGTGAGCCCCGGACAAGCCTGCGTTTTCTACGATCCGGACAGCAGCCGAATTTTTGGCGGCGGATGGATTCACCGAGGCTAGATTTCGACCTGAAAACGCGATGCCGTCAGTTCGGCAGCCGCGCCAACACCGCCCGGGCGGCACGCAGGCCGGGATCTTCGCCACCGCGTCCCAACCGCTCCATCGTGAGGGCCATGGCGTCGGCTTGCGCTTGTGGTGCCGACATCACCTTTAGAACCCCGGCCGCAATTTTTGCAGCATCGCAGTCCTTGCCGATAAACTCCGGTACGACCCGCGTCTCGGATACGAGGTTGACCAATGTCACGGTATCCACCTTCAACATCCGGCCGATGATCGCCCGGCTGAGCCAATTCATGTCGTAGGCGATCACCATGGGCGTCTGGGCAGCCGCCAGTTCCAGCGACACGGTCCCCGACGCCGCAAGTGCCACATCCGCCGCACGGAACGCCGCGCGTTTGATATTTCCGGCGACGTCGGTTGCCGGGTCGACGACCACCGGTGCGCCCGCCCAGCCTTGTGAGATCTGCCGGACCATCGTCGCCACCGGCGCGGCAGCAGGGAGAACGACCCTCAGATCCGGTTTTTCCGCGACCAGACGCGCAACAGCTGCGCCAAACACGGGAGCAAGCCGCGCAACCTCTCCCCGGCGCGATCCCGGCAGCACCATCAGCAACGGAGCGTCGCCAATCCCGCGGGCGTCGCGAAACTCCGTTGCCTGCGCCGCATCCGCCACGGGTTCGGCAACAACCGGATGGCCGACAAAGTCGCAGGCCATACCGGCGGCTTCCATATAGGGCGGCTCGAACGGAAACAGCGCCAGCACGTGATCGATCGACCGGGCCATCTTGGCGGCGCGCCCCGGTCGCCAGGCCCAAACTGTCGGTGCAACGTAATGAACACAGCGCGTGTTGCCCGCCGCCTTGACCAGCCTGGCAACGCGAAGCGAGAAATCCGGGCTGTCGATGGTGACCAGCACATCCGGCTGCGTTTCGACGGCCGCTGCGGCAGTCTCCGCGATGCGGCGCTTGAGGTGTCGGTATTTGGGCAAGACTTCCGCGATGCCCATGACGCTCAGCTCTGTCATGTCAAAACGGCTGTCCAGCCCTTGCGCGGCCATCATCGGCCCGCCAATCCCCTCAAAGGAAACCTGCGACCGCAGCGCTTTCAATCCCGCCATCAGCGCCCCGCCGAGTTTGTCCCCCGAGGGCTCGCCGGCGATGATGAAGACCTTCAGCCCCACCGCACTCATTCTCCGGTGCGCGACCAAAAGACGATGCCATGCTCGTCAGCCAGGGCGACACATCGGTCTGCATGCAGGACAAGTACATCGCCCGCATCCACGACGACACCCGCCAACCCGGCCCTGCCCGCCGCATCAAAGGTTTCCGGCCCGATGGTCGGCATGTCTATGGTCAGGATCTGCCGCTGCTTGGGACCCTTGAACAAAATGGCCCGCTGGCCCGCCAGGTCCTGGCACGCAGCGATCATTTTATCCGTCCCCGACGCATCTTCGGTTGCAACGACGTGTCCGTCCGCCACGATACAGGCCTGACCGATGTCGCGCGCGGAAATCGTGGCGATGTGATCGGCACCGACATCAGCATCGTGCCGCATCTGGGCGTCAGGCCAAACTGCACCCTGCACGCCGGATCGCGCCAATAGGTGTGGCGCAATCTCATGTGCCCCCCGGACAGCAAAGCCGGTCTTTTCGAACAAGTCCTTGACCACGCGCAAAGCTCCGTCATCGCCCTGTTTCAAGGCTTCGACGAACATCGGGACGAGCGGTGCCGTCTCTGCGTCCAGCCTTGCGGGATCAAATACGGGCCTGTCGATGCCGCCGGCAAAACACACCTCGGTCACGCCGCGCTCTCCCAGCCCGACCAGCAGGCTGCCCAGCGTTTCCAGCCGAAAGCGCAGATCGACGTCAAGACCGTGCGGATCAGTGCCTTCGTAGGCGCACACAAACGCTGGTTCATCCAAGGCCGCAGCGATGAGAGCGGGCAAGTCCCCGCGTCCCGCGATCAACGCCAGCGTCATTTCGGCGTCAGAAAATGGCGGCCCGTGTCGGCCAGCACAAAGTCGACGATCTCGCGGACCTGATCGCTGGTCGTCTCATCGGCAAGACGCGCAGCACGGTCGTGAAACGTCCCCTCGCCCTGCGCCAGCATCTGGAACGCCGCGCGCAATTGGGTGATGTCGCTACGCGCGACCCCGCTGCGCTTGAGACCTACAAGGTTCAGCCCGTCCAGCTCACCCCGCGGTGCCTGCACGAGGCCGTAGGGAATGACGTCATTGGTCACCATCGTGACCGCCCCGATGATCGCGCCGCGCCCGATACGCACCCATTGGTGGATCCCGGCAAGACCGCCGATGATGACATCATCGCCGATCACGCAATGCCCTGCCACTGCTGCGGAATTCACCACGATCACCCGATCCCCGATGATTGCGTCATGAGCGATGTGGCAGCCTGCCATGAACAACCCGTCATCGCCCACACGGGTTACGCCCCCGCCGCCTTCGGTTCCGCAATTCATCGTCACATGTTCGCGAATGCGGTTGCGTTTGCCGATCTCAAGACGCGACGCTTCGCCCTTGAATTTCAAGTCTTGCGGGATCTCGCCGATCACAGCGAAAGGAAAGATTACCGTCCCTTCACCGACCTGCGTGCGACCCGTGATCACGACATGCGACTTTAGCACCACATCATCATCCAGCACCACTTCGGGCCCAACGACGCAGAATGCACCGACAGTCGCGCTTGTCGCGATCTGCGCGCCCTCCTCGATGATGGCACTGGGATGGATACCCGACATCAGACGTCCTTCGGCAAATCGAGCATCGCCATGAATTCGGCCTCTGCGGCCAGTTCGCCTTCGACGGTCGCCACGCCGGAAAATTTCCAGATCTTGCCGCCGGGTTTGCCGCGCAGTGTCTTGACGTCCATCCGCAGCACGTCGCCAGGAACGACCTTGCGGCGAAACTTGCAGTTATCAATCGACATGAAATAGATCAGCATGTTCTTGTCCAACTGGTCCAGCGCCACACCGACCATGACCCCTGCAGTCTGCGCCATCGCCTCGACAATGGTAACGCCCGGCATGATCGGGGTTCCCGGAAAATGCCCCTGAAAATGCGGTTCGTTCATGGTGACGTTCTTGTATCCGACCGAGCTCTGCGTCCCGTCGATTTCTTCGACCTTGTCAACCAGCAGAAACGGATAGCGGT
This sequence comes from Sulfitobacter sp., assembly GCA_024637305.1. Lineage (GTDB taxonomy): Bacteria > Pseudomonadota > Alphaproteobacteria > Rhodobacterales > Rhodobacteraceae > Sulfitobacter. The sequence goes on along the minus strand of JAGXFI010000124.1, from coordinate 26,368 downwards.
GCGGTAGAATCCGCTGGATCGTCTGGATGTCGGCGCACTTGTGCTCTTGGGTCATGGAGGGTCCTTACTGGATACATCTTGGGAAAACAGCTAGCAATTCAATGCCAGCGGGGCAAGCGGCAGCTCAGCGATCCTTGCGTTCGTCCAATCTTCCGTCCAGCCGTTGGATTGCCTGATCGGTGATGTCGATGCTGTTGACGCTAAGGAATGTCGCGCGCAATTCAAGCACCACGGCAGCGCCACTTTCGATCATCATCCGCTCCAGCACGGGCTTGGCCGCCTGAACGAACATGTCGCGGTCTTTTCCCAACTGAAGGTCCAGTTCCCGAATCTTGGCGGTGCGGTCGCGGCGGATTTCCTGCACCTTTTTGTCGAACGCATCCGCCAAGGGTCTGAACTCCTCGGGGGTAAGGGTCGCGCGCCGCTCTGTCAGCGCCTTTTCTTCTGCCTCCAGCTCAGCCTCGATCGCGCGTTGTTCGGATGCCAATTCCCGACGCTTGTCGTTCAGCTCCTCCTCGACCTGCTGGCCAAGCGCGCTTTCGATATACAGGCGTTCGAAATCAATCACCAGAATCGGACTGATGACGGTGCCACGATCAAGCTGCTGGGCAAACGCACCACCGGCCCCGAAAAGCCCGACAGCCAAGGCCAACGCCCGCAACATGATCAAAAGCGGGTTTGCAATGTGACCTCAAAACGCTGTTCGCGGTCGAACTCTTCTTTCTTGATCGCGTCCGAGACGTTGAATTGCAGCGGTCCGAACGGCGTGTCCCAAAATAGCGACACACCGACGACATGCCGGAACGATCCGCCTTCGCCAGAGACCGTCGCCCCGTTCAGATCCACGTCCGACAGATCCCACAGGTTCCCTACGTCGTAGAACACACCGCCGGAAACGCCGTATTCTTCGGGCAATCCGAGCGGGAATTCCGCTTCGAGCCGACCAACGAGATAGAGGTTGCCGCCCAGAGAGTCACCTTCAACCGAACCCGTGTCGCGCGGACCGATACCGCCCGGTTCGAACCCGCGAAGCTGGCTCGGAGACAAGAGAAAGCGGTCTGCGACGCGGTTATTGCCGCCGCGCCATGCCAATGCGCCACCTTCGAGCGTGGCGCGCAAAGTCACTTCCTCGTTCAGGATCTTCCGCTCACCCACGACTTTGGCGACGGTGCGGATATATTCCTGATCGCCACCCAAACCGGCGAAATCCTGACTGAAACGAAACAGCACGCCCGCGTTCGGGTTCAGACCCGTGCGGCGGGTGTCGTAGGTGTATTCATACCCGATGGCGGAGGTGAAAAGCGCCCCGGCGTCGATGTCGTTTTGTACCACCAGCCCATGCTCTGCGGGATCGCGGGCGACAATCTCAAGCTCCTGAGCCGTATAGCGCAGTTGCAGCCGCCCATTTTCGCTGACCGGAAAGGTCAGGCCCGGACGGAAGGTAAAGCGGTCGCTGTCATAAGTGGAGAAGGACGAGTTCTCTTCCGAATAATCCAGTTCAATCGAAAACGCGAGATCACGACCGAGCAGCGCTGGCTCAACGAACCTGAACCCGTACCGCTTGGCATCCTCGGCCGTCGAGACATTCAAGACCAACTGCTGGCCCCGACCGACGAAATTGTCTTCACGGAAGGAAACGGCAACGCCGAAACCGTCACTGGTCGAAAACGACCCGCCGAAATTAAGCGAGCCCGTCGGTTTTTCCTCGACGTTCACATCCACGACGACCTGTTCGGGCGTGGACCCTTCACGGGCATTGACCTCGGCAGTCTCAAAGTACCCCAAGGCGCGAATACGTTCGGCGCTCTCGCGGATTTCGCGCGGGTTGAAAGGGTCACCTTCGGCGCTGTCGAATTCCCGACGCACGACGCGGTCAATCGTTGTCGTGTTGCCTTCGATGTCTATGCGCTCGACGAAAATGCGCTCTCCGCGCGTCAGGACATATTCCACATCCAGTGTAAGTGTCCTGTCATTGCGGGTCACCTGCGGGTCTACACGCAGAAAATCAACGCCATCACGGATTGCCTGACGTTCGAGGCGGGCAATGTCCTGTTCCACCAGCGCTGGTGAATAGACAACGCCCGGACGGACCTTGACGATCTTGCGGTAGGCATCGGCATCTACTCCGTTCATCTCGGAGGTCAGCGTGATCTCGCCAAACGAAAACTGCTGGCCTTCCTGGATGTTGAACCCGACGAAATAACCGTCGCGTTCTGCGGTCAGCTGTGCGTTGACCGAATTGATGCGCATGTCGATATAGCCGCGTGACAGATAGAAATCGCGCAGCATTTGTTTGTCCAGTTCGACCCGGTCCTCGACAAATGTATCGCGCCGGACCAGCCGGCGGAAAAGCCCTGCTTGCTTGGTCCCCAGCACACGTCGCAGCCGCCGATCAGAATATTTGCGATTGCCGACGAAACTCAGCCGTTCGATCTCGACATTGTCGCCCTCGAACACTTCGAACACCAGATCCACGCGGTTCTGGTCGCGCCGGATGACCCGTGGTTGCACGCGGGCGGACAGGCGCCCTTCGTTTGCGTAGGCTTCGGCAATCGCATTCGCGTCTTTCTCGGCCTGCGTCGGATTGAACACGCGCCGTTCTTCAAGGCTGACGATAGAGGCCAGCGCCTCGTCATCGATGCGACTGTTACCTTCAAAACTGATGCGATTAATGGTCGGAAGCTCAACGACAGTTATGACCAGCGTTCCGCCCTGGGGTTCGATCGAAACGGATTCGAAAAGCCCGCTTCCGGCGAGCCGCTGATATGCATCGTTCAGTTGTGCCGCAGACACCGTGCCGCGTCCGATTCCCGCACGACTGAGGATCGCGCTGTCGCCGATCCGTGCATTGCCGTCGATTCTGACACTGTTGACCTGGTATTGCTGTGCCGCCGCCTGCGGTGCCGGAGCGACCCAAGCTGCTGACATCAAAAGAAAAAAGGTGAGGCCCTTTAATCCCATTCCAAGAGTGGTCTTACCAGCGTCTGCACTGGCGCGTTGTCCCGTCATGCTCGGTCTCATGGTTATGGCCCAATTTATTAGACATATTTGGGAACCTGAGTAACCGCCGCGACGGAACTTGTCAAAGCTCTGAGGCGCTTTTCAGACACAAGATAGGGCCACTGTGCTTCGCAGGGCCCCTTCATATGGCGTTATCGGAGAAATCTCCGATTAAATGTAGAACGTACCGAGAAATGCGCCCGCCGCAAGTGCGACAGCGATGGTGCATACATACAGCACCAGATCCCAGTTCAGATCCATAAGCAGGCTCAGCCCGCGATACCCTTTGGTCAGCGTTTGCATCGTCAAACTCCTTTTACGTGGAGCTTGGTTTAGCCTGAGAATATGGCTGTATCGCGAATGAATTGTGGCACAATCATGGCGCGCCGCAGCTTAAGGACAGAAAATATCCATGCTGAGGGCAAAGAGCATCAGCGTCAGAACCAGCGCGATGCCGAACGACATCAGCACCCGCAATGCCTTGTCGCTGGGCGGTTTGCCGGTCACAGCCTCATAGGCATAGAAAACAAGGTGTCCCCCATCAAGCGCGGGGATCGGAAACAGGTTCAACAGGCCGACGGCGGTGCTGAGAACGGCAATGAAATTGATGAAAGACATTGCACCCTGACTGGCCATAGCGCCAGAAACCTGTGCGATCCCCACCGGTCCCGACATGTTGCAGCTGCTGATCTTGCCAGAGATCATGTGGCCGATGCCTGAGATTGATCCCTTGATGATCCGCCACGTATTCGCCACCCCACCAAGGAAAGCATCCCCCAGACCTGGTGTTTCGGTCGCGGATTCAAAGGCCATGCCACCACCGATTCCGATGCGCAGGTTGTTTTCGAAACCGCCTTCTGCCTGTGGCTCGTCCGTGCTTTTGGGAACCAGACTGAACTGCAACACCTCACCATCGCGCCAGATATCCATCAACAGCGCGCGGCCGTCCGAGGATTCGACTGCATCCTTCAGCTGCTGGAACGCAAAAATGGGCTCTCCGTCAATTGCGGTGATCACGTCCCCGGGCTCGATCCCTACGTCATACGCTGCGGTAGAGGGTCCGACGTTCTGAACCAGCGGAGGCAGCAGGTAGGGACCAGGCACTTCGATCCTGCGTCCGTCCCGTTCCACCAGATAGGTCAGCACTGGTACACGGGGAATCGCGTCGAGGAACGCCTCGTAGGCTGCCCTGTCTTCGAGAGACGGCACCACGACACCGCCCGCTTCGAGCAGGACATCGCCCTGCTCCAGTCCCTGGACCTGCTGGGGCAAGGGAGCCAATGTGTCGACCGTCAGAGGATCCCGGATCGCGCCGATGCTCAGGCCGATGCCGGCGAAAACGAGGATCGACAGCGCAAAGTTGAAGATCGGCCCCGCAGCCACCGTTGCCGCACGCGCCCAAAGCGGCGCGCCATGCATCGTTTCGCGCAAACGCGCGGGATCGGTCTGCGCTGCTTCCATGCTGACTTCATCCTTGCCAGAGGCCGCGTTGGAGTCTCCGGCGAATTTGACGTAACCGCCAAAGGGAAGCGCCGCGACCTGCCAGCGTGTGCCATGCTTGTCATGGCGTGAGAAAAGGACCGGCCCGAACCCGATAGAGAACACTTCCGCTTTGATCCCGCACCAGCGCCCGACGATGTAATGACCGTATTCGTGGATAGCCACGATCACCGAAAGCGCGATGATAAAGGCGATCAGCGTCCAGATCAGCCCGCCGAACTGCGGGATCAATGCGGTAATGTCCAAGGTGTTATCCTGCTCTTCTGTCGATTGCGGCCTGCGCGGCCCTGCGTGCGAGATGGTCTGTTTGCAGCACGTTATCAAGGGTCATCTTGGCATCAATGTGTCCGCCCGCGTGATCCATCCGGTCCAGCGTCTCGGCCACGATGTCAGCCATTTGCGTGAATTTCAGCTGTCCGTTGATGAATCCGTCCAGCGCGGTTTCCTTGGCGGCATTGAACACGGCACCGGCGAGACCGCCCCGCGTCATGGTACGGCGTGCAAGGTCCAGCGCGGGCCAGCGCCGCGAGTCAGGTGCCGCAAAATCAAGACGTCCTATGGCCGCCAGATCCAACCGCTCTACCGGCAGCATGCCACGGTTTGGATGGTTCAATGCATAGCCGATAGCATGCCGCATGTCGGGAGGCCCCACATGCGCCATCAAGGCACCGTCGTGAAATCCGACCAGCGCGTGAACCATGGACTGCGGATGAACCAGCACTTCGATACCGTCGGGGGAAATTCCAAAAAACTCATGTGTTTCAATAACCTCCATCGCCTTGTTGAACATCGAAGCACTGTCTATGGTGATCCGCTGGCCCATGTCCCAATTGGGGTGTTGCGATGCCTGGGCAAGCGTTGCATTCACCAGATCATCCAGCGGCCAGTCGCGGAACGCGCCGCCCGAGGCGGTAATGATGATGCGCTCGACCGATGCCACGTCTTCGCCGACAAGCGCCTGAAAGATTGCCGAATGCTCCGAATCCACCGGCAGGATCGTGGCACCGTGTTGCTGCGCCGTCGCCAGCAGCAGCGGACCCGCGCAGACAAGCGATTCCTTGTTGGCCAAAGCCAGCGTCGTGCCTTGTTCCAGTGCGGCCATGCCGGGGGCCAGACCCGCCGCACCGACGATGGCGGACATGATCCAGTCCGCCGGGCGTTGTGCCGTCTCGATAATCGCTGCAGCGCCCGCCGCAACCTCGATCCCGCTGCCGTCGAGCGCGGCGCGCAAATCGTCAAGCAGGTCGTCGCAAGCTGTCACTGCCAACCGGGCATTCAGACGCCGCGCGTCGGCGGCGAGCTGGGCGATATTTCGCGCACCGGTCAGGGCCACGACTTCATAGTCCTGCGGTGCCCGTGCGATCAGATCAATGGTGTTCTGCCCGATGGAGCCGGTGGCCCCCAATATGCTGACGCGGCGCGACAAGCGGGATCAGCCGATACCTGGCGGGAAGCCGATGAATTGGCCGATGATCAGCAAAAACAGCGAAGCTCCCAACATGCCGTCAAAGCGATCCAACAATCCACCGTGGCCTGGAATCAGGTTGGAACTGTCCTTGATGCCGAACTTGCGCTTCACGCCTGACTCAGCGATGTCGCCCATTTGCGAAGCCATCGAAATCGCGATGGAAATACCAACGAGGTCAAATCCGACCTGGTTGGTAAAGGAAAACAGCAACCCCACGACAGCCGCCCCTGCCCAGCCGGCTACGGTGCCCGACCATGTTTTCTTGGGGCTGACCCGGGGCCAGAATTTCGGGCCTCCGATGGCGCGCCCTGCGAAGTAGCCGACAACATCTGTCACCACCACGACCAGAACCAGCCACAGCAACCAGCCAAAACCCAGCTCGTCGCGTACCTGCATGATGCCAAAGCCTGCCAGCAGGATCATGACGGTAAAAGTCATGAAGATGGTGCGATTCCGCTCCAACTGGCCAAAACCGAACAAGGCGGGGGCCAACAGCAGCGGCAAGGCAAAGCCCGCAGGAAGATAGATGGACAGGAACAGTGCGATTCCCGTCGCGGCCCCCATCTGCAACTGCTTGTCACGTTTGCCGGGATGCAGCATGCCGACCAGCTCCCACACCATCAAGCCACAGATCAACGCCACCAGCAGATGAAAGAAATGCCCGCCAAGCCAGATGCCGAAAGCACCGATCACGACCATGGCGGCACCCGAAGCCATTCGGACGGTCAGATCAGACCATTTCTGTTCGCCGCCACTCATAACGTCGCCTCCTCAGGTCTTGACCGCGCCAAAACGACGGTCCCGCACACCGTAGGCCGCACAGAGATTGCCGAATTCCGCCTTGGTGAAATCGGGCCAGAGCGTGTCGATGAATTCATACTCCGCGTAGGCTGACTGCCACAGCAGAAAGTTAGAAATCCGCGCCTCACCGCTGGTGCGTATCACCAGATCCGGATCGGGTAAAACGTAAGTATCAAGATACTTTGGCAGCGTCTCTTCATCTACGCAATTGGGGTCGAGCTTGCCGCTGGCGACATCGTGGGCCAGGCGCTGGGTGGCGCGGGCAACCTCATCGCGTCCGCCGTAGTTCAGAGCGATTGTCAGGTGAACACGCGTGTTGCTGGCGGTCGCATCTTCCAACTCACCCATCAGCTTGATCAATTTGTCATCCAGCCGCACGCGATCCCCGATAAACCGTACCCGCGCGCCGAAGGCATTCAGTGACCGTGTTTCCTTGGAGATATACCGCCGGAACAGGCTCATCAGACCTGCCACCTCGACTTGCGTGCGCTTCCAGTTCTCTGTCGAGAAGGCAAAGATCGTGAGGTATTCCACGCCGAAATCGGGGCAGGCCTCCACAATCTCCCGCACCCGCTTGGCTCCCGCGCGATGCCCGAAAAGCCGCGGGCGTCCCCGCATCGTGGCCCACCGGCCATTGCCGTCCATGATTATTGCCACGTGACGCGGCCCGCCTTCGACGACCTGAGACGGTGCCATGTTTTCTTTTATCGTGGGGGCGCTACACATGGTCTCTCAGTACTCTTACAAGGTGTCGCATACAAGCTCGGGACGCCGTCCGCGATCAGACCTGCATGATCTCGGCCTGCTTGGTTTCGAGCTGTTCGTCGATGCGGGCGATGTATTTGTTGGTAATTTCCTGTACTTCGGATTCCCAGATCTTCTGGTCGTCTTCGGACAGATCTCCGGCACCCTTGGCCTTTTTGATCTGGTCCATCCCGTCGCGCCGGATGTTGCGGATGCTGACGCGGGCGTGCTCGGCGTATTGACCGGCAACCTTGGTCAGCTGCGTCCGGCGTTCTTCGTTCAACTCGGGGATCGGCAGCATGATGATCGTGCCGTTGAGTTGCGGATTGATGCCCAGCCCGCTTTCGCGGATGGCTTTTTCTACCTTGCCGACCATGGATTTGTCCCAGACGTTGATCGTGACCATGCGCGGTTCCGGTACGTTGACGGTCCCAACCTGATTGATCGGCGTCATCGAGCCGTAGGCATCTACCATCACCGGCTCCAGCATGGACGCCGACGCACGGCCTGTGCGCAGCGAGGCAAACTCCGTCCGCAACGAGGCGATTGCCCCGTCCATCCGGCGTTCGAGATCGTCGGTATCGAGCATGAATTCGTCTGACATGGGGTCGTATCCTGTAGTGTGGCCAGTTTTTAGGCGTTCAATTTGTATTACGCATCCCTTCGCAAAAACACCAGCAGGGTTTCGCGCACCCGGAAGCTTTGGGCATGTGGTTTCATCGCCATCCCGCCCCCCACAGGCAGAATACTCCCTTTGTCCGCAGTCGACGGTTCAGGTGCTTATCCCTGAACGCGCGTATAGGTGCCTTCGCCTGCGAGGATGCCTTTGAAACCGCCCGGTTCGTCCAGCGAGAACACGATGATCGGCAGATTGTTGTCGCGCGCAAGCGCGATCGCCGAGGCGTCCATCACCCCCAGCCGTTTTTGCAAAACATCGTCATAGCTGACCGTGTCATAACGCTTGGCATCGGCAAACTTCATCGGGTCCTTGTCGTAGACCCCGTCGACTTTGGTGCCTTTGAAAATCGCCTCGCAAGACATCTCGTTGGCGCGCAGGGTGGCCGCCGTGTCGGTCGTGAAATACGGGTTGCCGGTACCGGCGGCAAAGATGCAGACGCGCTTTTTCTCAAGATGGCGCACGGCGCGGCGGCGGATATACGGCTCTGCCACCTCGTTCATCGTGATGGCGGAAATCACCCGTGTATGGATGCCCAGCCCTTCAAGCGAGGATTGCATCGCCAAGGCGTTCATCACCGTGGCAAGCATACCCATGTAGTCGGCGGTGGTCCGCTCCATCCCTTGTGCGGACCCTTGCAGGCCGCGAAAGATGTTGCCGCCGCCGATGACCATGCAGATCTCCACCCCCATCTCATGCACGGACTGGACCTCGCGGGCGATCCGCTCGACCGTCGGAGGGTGCAGGCCGAACCCCTGATCCCCCATCAGCGCCTCGCCGGAGATCTTGAGCATCACACGCCGGAAGGCGGTTTGGGGTGTGTCGGACATGGGGGCACCTTTCGCAGGGCTATTGGCAGCAGCGGTTTTCATTCCGCGCAAAATGTCGCAAACGGGGGCAAGGTTCAATGCTGGGCAGATCGCTTTGGAAAAAGAATTGGCAAAGACGCAGGCTGTTGCCCTGCTTCAGGGGCTGGATTGCGCCAGGCCTGTTCTGATCGCGGGACCGACTGCATCTGGAAAATCCGCGCTCGCGCTGAAGATCGCTGAGGAACAGGGCGGTGTGATTGTCAACGCAGATGCCAGTCAGGTCTATGCTTGCTGGCGGGTGATTTCGGCGCGTCCGTCTGCAGCGGAAGAAACACGCGCGCCACATCTGCTTTATGGACATGTCACAGAGGAAACGGCCTATTCTACCGGCCACTGGTTGCGCGAAGTCCGGGCCGTGCTGGACACCGGCGTCCGACCGATCATTGTGGGTGGAACCGGTCTCTATTTCAAAGCGCTGACCGAAGGGCTGGCAGAGATCCCGGCGACGCCGCCACAGATGCGCATGCAGGCCGACGGCATGACGTTGCAGGCGCTTCTGAAGGATCTCGATCCGCAGACGGCTACAGGGCTTGATCGGTCGAACCGGGCGCGGGTGCAACGCGCGTGGGAGGTATTGCAGGCGACGGGTCGGGGATTGGCCGCTTGGCAGGCAGAAACCGGTGCCCCCGTGTTGCCTCTGCGTGACTGTACGGCGATTGCTCTGGGTGTAGACCGCGATTGGCTTAATGCGCGGATAGAGCGGCGTTTTGACATGATGCTGGAAGGTGGCGCGTTGCAAGAGGTGGCCAGCGTCTTGCAGCGGTACAATCCCGCCCTGCCCGCACACAAGGCGATTGGCGTGCCGGAACTGGTGGCGCATCTGCGCGGCGACATGACGCTGGCCGCGGCCCGAGATGCCGCCATCATCGCGACGCGGCAATTCGCCAAGCGTCAGCGCACCTGGCAACGCAGCAAGATGGCGAGTTGGCATGTGTTAAACCTTCCTTAACGGCTTGTGATATTGCGACTGACATCCGGGCCTTTTCCATATAGACTTGCTGCAAACTTGACGAATTGGAACAAACACCAGTCATGTTAAACAATGTCGCGATCCGATCATTGACGCAGCTTGCCGGCGGCGAGGACTGGCGGCTGCACCTGGCGCATGACCGGCGCGATCATCTGTTGATCTGGGTCACACGTGGCCAGGGGCGGTTGCTGCTGGACGGACAGCGGCGCGGCGTGGGGGCGCATAACGCGATTTTCGTCCCCGCCGGATCGCTCTTTTCGCTCGACGTGGGACGTCAGGGTTTGGGTCAGGTCGTCGTGATTCCGCCGGGCATGGCGCTGCGCCTGCCGGAACGCCCGCGCCATCTGCGCATCCGTGATGTCCATGTTCAAGCCGAACTCAGCGCCCTGATCGAAGCGGCCCAACGCGAACAATCCGCCGGGCGGCCCCTGCAACAGGAGGCGCTTGAGGCCCATGCGGCGCTGATCTCGGTCTGGCTGCGGCGCCTGATTGTCGAGGAAGAACATGTGCCGGATCCGCCCGCCGCTGCCGCCCGGCTCAGCGCGCGTTTCTGCAGATTGGTCTCGGAACGCTATGCATCCGGCGCGGCAATGGCGCATTATGCTGAAAGCCTAGGCGTGACACCGACGCACCTGACCCGGTCCGTCAAGGCCGCAACAGGGAAATCCGCAGCCGACCTGTTGACCGAACGCGTCCTCTACGAGGCGCGCGAACTCCTGCGCAGCACCGGCCATTCAGCCAAGGACATCTCACGCCATCTGGGTTTTGGAAGTGCTGCTTATTTCTCGCGGTTTATCCAGACGCATTGCGGCAAACCGCCGGGAAAACTGCGTGAAAAGCGTTGATCTGCTGACGAGATGTCGCGTTTGCACTATGTAAATGTCGCTTTTAGGCTAAGATTATGTCGATGCCCGATTGACGCAGCACCGTTTCTCATGCCTTCATGTGTTCAGATAAATCGCCTGCAAGCCGTTGGCAGCAGAGCAAAGGTGCCTAAAAAAGGTGCCGGAATGGGGAGAACTGAAGATAAGCGGGGGTCGCAGCGCGACGTCCGGGGCTTAGAGCAATTTGCACAGACATAAACCGAACAGCGCAGCCAAGGCTGCGTAAACTGGCGGGACCAACCCGCCATAGCCACCAACAGGGGCCTTCTACATGGGACTATTCATTCTGCGGCGACTGGGCGTGATGCTGCTGACGGCGCTCTGCCTGACGTTCATCGTGTTCTGGTTGACGAACCTCTACCCAAATCTTGAAAAGCTGGCCAAGACGCAAGGTAACTTCCGCATGTCGGATGAGGCGGTGACGTCCTATCTGACAAATCGCGGCTACCTTGAACCGATGCCGCTGAAGTTCGGGCAATGGCTGGGCGTCGTGCCGGGCTATGTGAACGAAGGGTCCGACGGCAAGATCATCGCGAGATGTTTTTCCGGAGATACCCCGGTCGAAGAGCGTTCGAGATATTGCGGAATCCTGCAGGGCGACTGGGGTTTTTCGACGGTTTTCAAGGATGATGTGGGTTCTCTGGTCGCCACGCGGCTTGCGCTGACAGGCAAGTTGATGTTTTTCGTGATGCTGCTGATGGTACCGACGGCACTGCTGATCGGGGTACTTGCAGGCATGCGCGAAGGATCAAAGCTGGACCGTTCACTGTCCACCGCCTCGATCCTGACGACAGCGACGCCGGAATATGTGTCAGGCGTGATCTTTATCGCGGTCTTTGCCTCATCGGCATTCGGTCTGAAATGGTTCAAGGGATCGGCGACCTCCGCCATGGAGAGCGCCAATTTCGAAAATTTCTTTCTGCCGGTACTGACGATCTCCCTGTACGGAATGGGCTATATCGCGCGCATGACGCGGGCGTCGATGACCGAGGTGATGACGGCGCAGTATATCCGCACTGCCCGTCTCAAGGGCGTCAAGTTCAGCGACATCGTGATGAAACACGCCCTGCGCAACGCGCTGATCGCCCCTTTTACCGTCATCATGCTGCAAATTCCGTGGCTGCTGAACGGGGTTGTGATCGTCGAGACATTGTTCAACTACAAGGGATTTGGCTGGCTGCTGGTGCAGGCGGCGTCGAACAATGACATCGAACTGCTGTTGGCCGTCTCGGTCGTCTCGGTTGTGGTGGTTCTGGTGACACAGCTGATTTCAGATATCGGCTATGTCTATCTCAACCCGCGCATTCGCATTTCTTAAGGGAGCTTCGGACACATGGAACCTCTATCCTGGACCGGGTCCCTTGCAGGGCTCAACTTGTTTCTCCTGCTGGCTCTGGGCATCATGGCTGTCGCCATTGCGGCCCAGATCGTGGTCGGCATTGTCGGCACCGCAGGTGGACGGGCGGTGAATGCCGACGGCACTTTATCCTCCGACGAAGGGCTTTCGGGCTTTCTTGGGATGATCGTGAAATACGCGTTCTTCGCGGTGGTGGCCATCGGTTTGGCCTATGTGATCGGCGGGATTCTTCTGGGGACAGGCGCTGGCATCATCGGCGGCATGGCGCGACAGTTTCTGCCGGTCTGGGTCGCTTTGATCCTCACCTTCGCTGTCTCTCTGGCTTTCAAACGCAAGCTGGGGCTTTATGGCAAGCTGTTTGACAGCACAGTCGGCATGATCGGTTTCGGGCTGGTCATGTTCTGGGTTTTCACGGGCTTTTTCGGCGGTCTGCTGGGTCTCATAATTACGCATGACACGCTGAGCCAGTTTTCGGGCATGAAGAACGCCCTGCCCGGCATGCCGCTCAGCGGGGCGTCCGAGACCGACTTTCAGTGGTTCCTGCTGGGGGGTGACAATCTGGCGCGCGACGTCTTCAGTCGCCTGATCGTGGGGTCGTGGATCGTCGTGCTTATCGCGCCGCTTGCCACGCTTTTCGCGTTCATGGTGGGGATCACGCTGGGGTTGCCCGCGGGATATTATGGCGGCAAGCTTGATACGTTCCTGAGCTTTCTGGCCAATCTCATTCTGGCCTTTCCGGTAATCTTGCTGTTCTACCTGCTGGTCACGCCTGAAATCGTGCTGACCGGTATCCCCAACTACATGGCAGCCGTGCTGTTTATCTTTCCGGTAATCTTTTTCACCGTCTTGTTGAACGCGCGCTATTACACGCAGCCTTCGGTCCGCACGCCGCTTCTGATCGTCGTGATCGGCGCGCTTTTCTGGGCTTATCTGTCGCTCATCAGCAACGATGGCGCGATCGTCGCCAACGACAGCTACGTCATTCCCGGTCTGCCAACGATGCTTGACTGGATCCCGATGCCTCCGGAAATTCTCGTGGTGTTCGTGTCCGTCGTCTTCGTCAACTCCCCAACTGTTTTCCGCATCGTTCGGGGTCTGGCGCTGGATATCAAGACACGAGACTATGTGGCTGCAGCCCAGACGCGTGGTGAGGGGCCGTGGTACATCATGCTGTGGGAAATTCTGCCAAATGCACGCGGTCCGCTGATCGTCGATTTCTGCCTTCGGATCGGATACACCACAATCCTTCTGGGGACGCTGGGCTTCTTTGGTCTGGGGCTGGAATCAGAAAGCCCTGATTGGGGCACCACGATCAATGCCGGGCGGCGGTTGCTGTCGATCTATCCCCATGCGGCCATCGCGCCGGCGGTCTCGCTGCTGACTCTGGTGCTGGGGCTGAACCTGCTGGCCGACGGCCTGCGGGAGGAAAGCCTGCGCGACTGATGTAACACCGGGATCGGGGGACTGCCCCCCGATCCACGGCAAAAATTTTCGGCCGGCAAAAGCAGCGAACCTGCGCTTGGCCCGACAGGAGACACCAAAGATGCCAAAGACGGATTACGACGGTCCCATCCTGGAAATCGACAAGCTGTCGATTTCATTTTTCACGCGCTTGCGGGAAATTCCGGCGGTGATGGATTTTTCCGTCTCTGTCAAACCCGGCGAAGCCGTCGGACTGGTCGGCGAATCCGGCTGCGGCAAGTCCACCGTGGCGCTGGGCGTGATGCAGGATCTGGGCAAGAACGGGCGCATCGTTGGCGGGTCGATCAAATTCAAGGGCCGCGACCTGAGCGAGATGAGCGATGCAGAGCTTCGCGACATTCGCGGGTCCGAGGTTGCGATGATCTATCAAGAGCCGATGGCGTCACTGAACCCCGCGATGCGGATCGGTCGGCAGTTGATGGAAGTGCCGATGATCCATGCCGGCATGTCCGAAAAAGAGGCTTATGAACGCGCCCTGCAAGTGGTCACCGATGTAAAGCTACCCGACCCCAAGCGTATTCTTGATGCCTATCCGCACCAGCTTTCGGGCGGGCAACAGCAGCGTATCGTCATTGCAATGGCGCTGATGAGCGAGCCGTCGTTGCTGATCCTCGACGAACCCACGACCGCGCTGGACGTCACGGTCGAAGCGGCCGTGGTCGAACTGGTCAAGGACCTTGGCAAGAAATACGGAACCTCGATGCTGTTCATCTCGCACAACCTCGGGTTGGTTCTTGAGACCTGCGACCGGATTTGCGTGATGTATTCCGGCGAAGCGGTGGAACGCGGGTCGATCGAAGACGTCTTCGACGAGATGCAGCACCCCTACACACAGGCGCTGTTCCGGTCGATCCCGTTGCCCGGTGCCGACAAGAATGACCGCCCCCTGATCGCCATTCCGGGCAACTTCCCCTTGCCGCACGAGCGCCCCCCCGGTTGCAACTTTGGTCCGCGCTGTGACTATTTCGAAGCGGGGCGTTGCGACAAGGGGTCGATCCCGATGTTCGACGTTCCCGGCAACGAACGACATGCCACGCGCTGCGTAAGATTTGAGGAAATCGACTGGAAAGCTCCGCTGGAGCTGGCCGAAACCAAAAAGAAGGGCGAGATCGGCGATGTCGTCCTCAAAATCGAGAAGCTCAAGAAATACTATCAGGTTGCGGCGAACGCGATGTTCGGCGGCGGCAACATGAAAGTCGTCAAGGCCAACGAGGAGCTGACCTTCGAGGCCCGCGAATCCGAAACTCTCGCGATCGTCGGGGAATCTGGGTGTGGCAAATCGACCTTTGCGAAGGTGCTGATGGGGCTTGAGACGGCGACCGAAGGGCAGATCCTGCTTGATAACCGCAACATCGGCGATACACCCATCGAAAAACGCACGACCAAGAACGTCGCGGAAATCCAGATGGTGTTCCAGAACCCGTTCGACACGCTCAACCCGTCCATGACGGTGGGCCGCCAGATTGTGCGCGCGCTTGAGATTTTCAAGATCGGCAACAGCGAAAAGGAACGCTGGCAGCGGATGCTGGAATTGCTTGATCTGGTCAAGCTTCCGCGTGAATTCGCCACGCGGATGCCGCGTCAACTGTCAGGTGGACAAAAACAGCGGGTCGGCATTGCGCGGGCCTTCGCAGGCGATGCGCGGATCGTGGTCGCGGACGAACCGGTCTCGGCGCTGGATGTGTCCGTGCAGGCCGCCGTGACGGATCTGTTGATGGAGATCCAGCGCGAGCAAAAGACGACGCTGCTGTTCATCTCCCATGATCTCAGCATCGTGCGCTATCTCAGCGACCGCGTGATGGTGATGTATCTGGGTCATGTGGTGGAACTGGGTACGACCGATCAGGTCTTTTCCCCGCCCTATCACCCTTATACCGAAGCACTGCTTTCTGCGGTTCCCATCGCGGACACGCGGGTGAAGAAAAAGCATATCGTGCTCGAAGGCGATATCCCTTCAGCGATGAACCCCCCGCCCGGCTGTCCATTCCAGACGCGCTGTCGTTGGAAATCGCAAGTGCCGGGGAACCTTTGCGAAATCGAAGTGCCGCCGATGCGCACGATGGCCGAAGGGCATCAGCTGAAGTGTCATCTGTCTCAGGAAAAGCTGGACGAGATGGAACCGGTCATCGAGATAAACGTCGCGGCCGAATAGACACGCCGCCGTGCTGCGGCGTCGGTCATACCAGCGCGGCCAGAATAACTGCGGGAAAGTACGCTGCCGAGAAATAGAACAGGCGCGGGTAACGGGCCTGCATCGCGCAGCCCATGATCGCCATGATCGGTGCTGCGACCAGAGCCAACAGGACCGGCAAAGTGATCAGTTCGGAATAACCGCTGCCCGGTCCCCAAGGCATCGCAGCATCTTCGAGACCACCGGCAACGACACCTATGATCGCACCCAGAACCAGACCCATGAGGACAATCTTGTAATAGCGTTTGGCAGAAGGTTCCTCACGCAGGGGGGAGCTGTACATCAGAACGGCTGTGCCGCCTTCACCGCGTGCCATATCCGCCGGACTGTATTGTGTTCGGCTGTTGATCCGGTTGATGCGGTCGTTGAAACTATCCAGGCTCATCTTGTTCAGGCTCCCGTGCGTCTAGCTTGCACTGAATATCCCCTGCGAAGACGGCGGAAATGCGGCGCAACCGGTCTGCAAAAGAGGCGATTGCAGTACCATTGAGCGGCAGATTACGCATGGTAACCGACTGCGGCCGTTCATTTTAACCTGTTGATTTCAATAGAGTAAACCGCGATTAACTGCCGGAGATGATGCGCACGTAGTTCTTCGTTTCCCGGTAGGGCGGGATGCCGCCGTATTTCTTGACGGCACCCGGACCGGCGTTATAGGCGGCCAGCGCCAGACGCCAGGTCCCGAAAGTGCGGTATTGCTGCTTGAGATAGCGCGCGCCACCTTCGAGGTTCTCGTGCGGAACGCTGGGGTCCACCCGCAGATTGGCCGCAGTCCGCGGCATCAACTGCGCCAGTCCAAGCGCGCCCTTGTGGCTT
The DNA here is from genome assembly GCA_024637305.1 of Sulfitobacter sp. GTDB lineage: Bacteria > Pseudomonadota > Alphaproteobacteria > Rhodobacterales > Rhodobacteraceae > Sulfitobacter. The sequence goes on along the minus strand of JAGXFI010000124.1, from coordinate 9,610 downwards.
TTTGCCTTGGGGTTCCAGCCGCTTTCCTGCTGCACAAGACGCAGGAAAAGATCCTCAGGTACGCCATGTTTGCGGGCTGCTGCGCGGGCAATGGCCAGATAGGGGCCACTATAGCGCCCGGTGAATTTCTTGACCTCGCCGTCTTCGGCCCATTTGGAAGGCGTCACGACCTTCGGAGGTTGCAGCCTGACAGAGTTCGCATATTGCTTGGCCGCGCGGGTATCGAGAATGCGCGTCTGGCTGGAGAATAATTTGTTGCGGCTCTTGGAGGAAAAGACGTCCGCAGACACGGGCGCGCCAAATGCTATCGAAACGAAAATAAAAACCAGCAGCCCTGCCCGCATCGTTTCTCAATCCCCCTGATTGCCTGTGGCAGACTATAGCAAAAACCTGTCTCCTGACCAGAGCTGAAAAATCCCGCATCGGCGCAGATCTGTGGAAACGGCCTGTTAACCACGGTGCGACAAGGTATAAACACGCCTGAACAGGCGCGCGGCGGGATTCGCCGCTATCCGCGAGATGCTAAGGCAAGGGGGACGACATGGCCGGCTCAGTGAACAAAGTGATCCTTATCGGCAATCTGGGGCGCGACCCCGAAGTGCGCAGTTTCCAGAATGGTGGCAAGGTGTGCAATCTGCGCATCGCCACATCGGAAAACTGGAAAGACAAGAGCACCGGAGAGCGCCGCGAAAAGACCGAATGGCATTCGGTCGCGATCTTTCAGGAAGGTCTGGTACGCATCGCGGAACAGTATCTCAAAAAGGGGTCAAAGGTGTATATCGAAGGACAGTTGCAAACGCGCAAATGGCAGGACCAGTCCGGTGCCGACCGCTATACCACCGAGGTCGTGTTGCAGGGCTACAACGGCACGCTGACCATGCTTGATGGCCGCGATGGCCCAAGTGCCGGCGGTGGCGGTGGTGGCGGATATGACGATCGTGACGCAGGCGGCGGCGGTGGATATGACAGCGGCTATGACAGCGGACCGTCCTCTTCCGGCGGTGGTGGCGGTGGCGGATCCCGTGATCTGGACGACGAAATTCCGTTCTGATCCCAACCGGAAGCCTTGTCTGCCTGCAGAGGCGGACAAGGCACCTGCCTTTTGCGCAGGCTGCGCCGTTCCCTAAGCCGCGTCGCGCAGAACGCCCAGTACAGCGTCACGGGGCACGTCACCTGTGACGAAGGCCTGACCGATTCCGCGTGCAAGAATGAACCGCAACTGACCATCGACGACTTTTTTGTCCTGGCCCATCAGATCCAGCAGTTCGGCGGCGTCCGGCAGATCCCCGTCGATGTCACGCAAATCCACCTTCATCCCCATTGCCCGCAGATGCGCCCGCACGCGGCTGGGATCTTCTTGCGCGCAAAGGCCCAACCGCGCCGACAATTCAAAAGCCAGCGCACAACCGATGGCAACGCCCTCGCCGTGCAACAGGCGCGCACCGTAACCAGTCGCCGCCTCCAACGCGTGACAGAAGGTGTGACCAAGGTTGAGCAGCGCGCGCTCGCCCTGCTCGGTTTCGTCGCGCATGACGATGTCCGCCTTCATCTGCACCGATCGCCTTACGGCCTCTACACGTGCGGCCATGTCGCCTGCCGCCAGCGCCGGCCCCTGCACCTCGAGCCAATCAAAGAACGCAGTATCACCGAGCAGGCCATATTTCACGACCTCGCCATAGCCGGCAAGAAAATCGCGCATCTGCAAGGTGCCCAGAACGGCGGTATCGGCCAGAACCAATGAAGGTTGGTGGAAAGCACCGATCAAATTCTTGCCCTGCGCCGCATTGATCCCGGTCTTGCCGCCGACTGAGCTGTCGACCTGCGCCAACAGCGACGTCGGCACCTGAACAAAACGCACACCGCGCCGCAGGATCGCGGCGGCAAAGCCCACAAGATCACCGATCACCCCGCCGCCCAACGCGACAACAACATCGCCGCGTTCGACTTTCTGGGCCAACAGCCAATCGACGCAAACCTGAAGCTGCGCCCAGCATTTCGTCGCCTCGCCGGGCGGAAGTTCAAGCGCCGTACACTCAATGCCCGCCGATGCCAGGCCGTCGCGCAGCGTTGTCAGATGCAGCGCCGCGACGGTGCTGTCACTGATTACCGCAACACGCGGACGCCGCAGCAACGGGGCGACATACCGCCCTGCCTCAGCCAGCAGATACGGGCCGATCTGGATCTCATAGGCGCGGCCGGGCAAATCGACGTGAACGGTCTCATGCATCTATCTGCTCCAGAACATCCGGACGCCCCGCCAAGGCGGCAATCACCCGTTCAGCCATCGCATCAATGGACAGTTTCGCGTCGCAATGCACCGACAATTCCGCCAATGCGTAAATCGGCGTGCGCGCCTCGTAGATTTCGGCCAGCGTCGCGCGCGGGTTCGATGTGCGCAGCAAAGGGCGCGTATCTTTATGGCGGACACGCTGCCAAAGCAGATCAACATCCGCGTTCAGCCACAACGCGATACCATGGGCCGAAATATTCTCGCGATTGACAGCAGCGAGATATACACCGCCACCTGTCGACAAGATACCGCGCTGCGTCTCCAGCAGGCGTGCCACCACCTCGGATTCGCGCTGGCGAAAAAACTTTTCGCCGTCACGGGCGAATATTTCCTGAACCGACTGGTTTGCCGCCCTTTCGATCTCGCTGTCGCTATCCAGAAACGGCACGCCGAGCCGCGCGGCAACGGCCCGCCCCACGGCTGTCTTGCCTGCACCCATCATCCCCACAAGCGCCACCGTCTTGTGCAACCGGAAATGCGGGGCCGACGCAGGCTTTTGGTCCTCGGAGTGCTGAATTTTGCTCATAGGTCCCTGAATGACGTGATCTTACCGGAAATGCCATATATAGTTTGCGCAAAACAAGTCAAAATCAGGCAGGCAGTCACTATGGGAAAACTATTCAAGCTTTTGGTAATCCTCATCATATTGGGGTTCATTGGGCTTGTGGGCTATGCATATATCGGCCCGTTTCTGGGGGCCGATTTCGCAAAGCCGCAGTCAGAGATCCGCATGCCGGTCGATCTGCAGGGAGAATAAGCAGATGCGCGCGGCGTGGACAGGAGCAGTCGTGACAGTAATGGGACTGATGCTCCCAAGCACCCCTGCCGGTGCCGAACCACCCTTGTCCGTGATCGACTGGCTGGACCAGGAGCAGCAGCAAACTCCCGTTGCCCTGCCCGGTCGCCCCGCCCCGTTCTTTATCGACGAACCGCCCGTCACAGAAGACGGAACCGCGCCAAGCGTGACGGTCAGGTCGCTTGATGGTGCCGCACCGCGCGACATCGGGCTGGTGCCACAGGCTGTCACCGGGCTGCCTGCGGACATCTGGGAACGCAGCAAGCCCGACGACATCCTCCGGCTGTTCGAAGCCCTGCCGGAACTTCGGTTACCGGCGGCCAATGCATTGCTGTATACTGTTCTGCTCGCAGAGGCCGGCGCGCCGCAGGGAGGGCCAGAGGGGCTTGCCCGGCTGACGTTGGCGCGGGTTCAGAAACTGATGGCGCTAGGCGCGCTCGACCCGGCGCTATCGCTGATCGAACAGGCCGGTAACACGGCGTCGCCCGCCCATTTCGACCTCTGGATGCAGATCAGCTTGCTTACCGGCGACGAAGACATCGCCTGCGGCGCGTTATCGCGCGAACCACATCTGAGCGCCGATTATGCCAACCGGATCTTCTGCCTTGCGCGGTCGGGTGAATGGGACACGGCGGCGATCACGTTCAATTCCGTCTCCGCTCTGGGGCTGGTCGAGCAAGACAAGTTGCGTCTGCTCGACAGGTTTCTGAATCCAGATCTGTTTGAGGATGAAGCCCCCCTGCCCGCGCCGCGCCGGATGGATCCGCTCAGTTTTCGACTGTTCGAAACTATCGGCGAGCCATTGCCCACCGGCCCGCTGCCGCGCGCCTACGCGGTCGCTGACCTGCGTGACCTCGCGGGTTGGAAATCGCAGTTGGAAGCGGCAGAGCGTCTGACCCGTGCGGGTGCAATGCCGGAAAATCGGTTGCTGGGCCTTTATACGGACCGCAAACCGGCAGCTTCCGGCGGCATCTGGGACCGCGTTTCCGCGCTTCAACGGTTCGAGACGGCGCTGGCCAGCGGCAGCGCAGATGCCGTTGCCAAGACATTGCCCCCCGTCTGGGCTGCGATGAAGGAGGCCGAGCTGGAAACCGCGTTTGCCGGCCTGTTTTCCGAGCGTCTGCAAGATGTCACGCTGACGGATGGTGCGCAAAAAATCAAATACGAGGTTGGCCTTTTGTCGCCTTTCTTTGAGACCGTCGCGGGCGATCCTCCGCCCGGTGCCGAACCGCTGTTGCGCGCTGTGGCGCGGGGCGAGATCCCGCAAGGTAACCCGACCGGTCGCATGTCTGAAGCCGTCCGCGACGCATTCGCCGGTGCCGCGCCGGTCGCGACCTTGATCGCGCAGGCGCAAGAGAAAAAGCTTGGCGAGGCGATCCTCGGGACTCTTGACTTGCTCGCCGAAGGGTCCGCCGGTGACCCTGCCGCGTTGCGCGATGCGCTCGCTACTCTGCGCAGTCTGGGACTTGAGGATACAGCCCGCCGCGCAGCGCTGCAGGTGTTGCTGCTGGAGCGAGCCACGTGACGGACCGCACGCCTTCATCGTGGATTTCCGCCTTTCTCGAGGCGCAGGCGGCAGAGCTGGGGGCCGCGAACAATACGTTGCTGGCGTATGGGCGCGATCTGAAAGATTTCGACAGCTGGCTCGCACATCGCGACATGCAGTTTGCCACCGTCGCCCGCCATGACGTCGAAGCCTATCTGGTCAATCTGGATGCGCAAGGTCTGGCAAAATCAACCCGCGCGCGGCGTCTTTCGGCCATCAAACAGCTTTACCGCTTCGCTTTCGAAGAAGGATTGCGGAGCGATAACCCCGCAGTCCAGATCGCAGGGCCGGGTCAGGACAAGCGCCTGCCAAAGATCCTTTCGGTCGAAGAAGTCGACCGCCTGCTCGCTGCCGCGCGTGTCTCGGGGCGGGCCCATCATGACCGCCTGCGCAACACCTGCCTGATGGAGCTTCTCTATGCCACCGGCATGCGCGTGACGGAACTGGTCGGCCTGCCGGTAAGCGCCACGCGCGGTGATCCGCGCCTGTTGCTGATCCTTGGCAAGGGTGGCAAGGAACGCATGGTGCCGCTGTCACCCCCGGCCCGTGCGGCGCTGGCTGAATGGATAGCCGCCCGCGACGAAATCGAGGCCGCGAATGCGGTGAAAAAGCTGCCGCCGTCCAAATTCCTTTTTCCATCCCGTGGGGCCGCGGGCCATTTGACACGCCATCGGTTCTATCTGCTGATAAAGGAATTTGCAGTTGAAGGCGGTGTCGATCCTGCCAAGGTCACACCGCATACGCTGCGCCACGCCTTCGCCACGCATCTCCTGGCCGGTGGGGCGGATCTGCGGGCGATCCAGACCATGTTGGGACATGCCGACGTTGCCACGACAGAGATTTATACCCATGTCCTGCATGCCCGGTTGCAGGAACTGGTTCTTGACCATCACCCCCTCAGCGAAACCGCCCGGCGCAAGTCAGCGGGCAACAGCACAGCATCGTAGCCACTTGAAAAACGGGATGCGCCGGCCCATCAGGCCGCGATTGCGATCTTTCATTCGGCACGGTCTTGATTGACGCGATCGTCATGCCCATAACGGCAGTCACCTCACAGGATGTTTCACAAATGGATACCGGCACCCCAATGCTTGATAGTGCTTTCTGGGTCAGCAGCGGAATAATTCTGCTCTTGCTCGTTCTCTCGGGTTTCTTTTCCGGCTCCGAAACAGCCTTGACCGCCGCTTCGCGCGGCAAGCTGCGCGCACAGGCCGACAAGGGGTCACGCGGCGCAGAACGGGCGTTGCGCATCACCGAAGACAACGAACGGCTCATTGGGTCCGTCTTGCTGGGCAACAATCTGGTGAACATCCTTGCCGCATCCATGGCAACCGCCCTCTTTACGCGGCTTTTCGGGGAATCCGGGGTGGCGCTGGCAACCTTGGTGATGACCCTGCTGGTGCTGATCTTTGCAGAGGTTCTGCCCAAAACCTACGCGATTTCCAATGCCGAACGCGCCGCCGCCTTGGTGGCGATACCGATCGGGGTCGTGGTGCGCGTCTTTGCCCCCATGGTAGGTGCCGTGCGGTTCCTGGTCCGTGGCATCCTGCGTGTTTTCGGCGTCACCATCGACCCGGACAGCAACATCCTTGCCGTGCGCGAGGAAATCGCGGGGGCGCTGCAACTTGGCCACTCCGAAGGCGTGGTCGAAAAGGAAGACCGTGACCGCATTCTGGGCGCGCTCGATCTGCGCGAACGCATGGTCGAGGAAATCATGTTGCACCGTTCCGGCATCGAGATGATCAATGCCGCCTCCGATCCAGCAGAGATCCTCGCGCAGTGCCTGCAATCCAACCATACGCGCCTTCCGGTCTACAAGGACGATCCAGAAAACATCATCGGCGTGGTCCATGCCAAAGACCTTCTACGGGCGATGCACAAGCTTCTGGGTAATGGGGAGGCTCCGGCGGACGGGCTCAAGAGTTTCAACATCGCGGACGTGGCGATGAAGCCGTATTTTGTCCCGGAAACCTCGACACTCGATGAACAAATGCGCCAGTTTCTGCGCCGTCGCACGCATTTTGCGCTGGTGGTGGACGAATACGGCTCGCTTCAGGGATTGATCACCCTCGAAGACATTCTCGAAGAGATCGTGGGCGAAATAACCGACGAATTCGATCCCCATGCAGACCATCCCGTCAAGCGGATGGAAGACGGGCAGTTTCACATCGACGGGGCCATGACGATCCGCGACCTCAATCGCGCGACCGACTGGTCGTTGCCCGACGATGAAGCAAACACCATCGCGGGGCTGGTCATCCACGAAGCGCAGATGATCCCGACCAAGGGTCAGGTATTCAGCTTTCACGGCTTCCGTTTCGAGGTCATCGCACGGGAAGGCAACCGGATCACGAAGTTGAAGATAAGGCCGCTTTAGATATCCCCTCGCCTGATGTCCCCGGAGCGGTGATTGCAAAGTCGCCCGCTACTCCCGCAAACGTGCGCCCTCGGGGTCAAAGGGCGGCGCGTGCAGTATCACCGCCTTATGCGGCTGACCCAACACCATTACCTCGACCGTGTCACCGGGCCCCGCATCATTGACATATCCCAAGGCAAGGCTTTGGCCGACCGAATAGCCGTAGGTTCCAGAGGTCACGCGCCCAATCCCCTTGCCGTCCTTGAAAATCGGCTCCCCGCCGGTCGCATCCGCGTTCGACGCATCCGTCTGTGCGCCGTCCAATGCAAGAATTACCAGATGCTCGCGGGCGGGCCGCGCCATCGTCTCCGCCGCGGCCGCCTTGTTGAGGAATTCCTTGTCCATCTTGCACAAACGGTCGAGACCGACTTCCTGCGGCCAGTATTCCGGAGAATATTCGCGACCCCAAGAGCCGTATCCTTTCTCCACCCGCAGCGACATCAGCGCGCGACTGCCGACGGGGCCGGCACCCATGTCCTTGCCTGCGCCCACCAGCGCCGAAAACAACTGCGCCTGATCGGACGCCTCGCAATGCAGTTCCCAGCCAAGATCGCCGGTAAATGACACCCGCAGCGCCAGCACCCTGACCCCGCCAAGCTCGATCCACTTCGACCGCATGAAGGGAAAGTCGCGCGTTTCAAGCGACGTATTCGTCAATCGCTGCAACAACTCGCGCGACTTGGGTCCGGCCACGTTGAAACCGCACATCGCGACTGTGCGGCTTTCGAAGGTTGTGCCTTCGGGTAAAGGCACCTCCTTGAAAAAGCGCGCGTGATAACGCTCCGCCATCCCTGAGCCGATTACCCAGAATTCGTCTTCCGCCAGTCGCGTGACCGTGAAATCCCCGGCGATTCCGCCCCGCTTGCCGATCAGCGGTGTCAGACAGGACCGCCCAATTTCGCGGGGCATGTTGTTGGCAAAGACAGCGTTCAGCCAACTTTCGGCACCCGGCCCCTTGCAGCGGTATTTCGCAAAATTCGAGATGTCGATGATCCCGGCGTTCTCGCGCAGCATCCTGCATTCGCGTCCCACGATGTCCCACCAGGGTTGGCGGGTAAAACCGTGGGTCTGGTCCTGTGCGCCGATCTCATCGCCAAAATAAAGCGGATGCTCCCAGCCGAAGTTCAGTCCGAACACCGCGCCCATGTCCCGGTGGGTCTGATAGATCGGCCGCGTGCGCACCGGGCGGCCCGCGTCACGTTCTTCGTTCGGGAAATGGATCTTGAAACGGTTGGCATATTGGTCCCGCACTCTGGCCTTCGTGAACGCAGCATCGGCCCAATCCCCAAAGCGCGCCATATCCCAGGCAAACATGTCATAGCGCGTCTCGCCGGTGACGATCCAGTCAGCGGCCAGCAGACCCATTCCACCAGATTGGCTGAACCCCGGAATGATGCCGTTGCAACAGAAATAATTCGACAGCTCCGGCACGGGACCAAACAGGACGTTGCTGTCGGGCGACCAGATCATCGGGCCGTTGATGACGCGTTTGATGCCCGCCTCTCCCACGACAGACACGCGATCTATGGCGCGCATCATGTTTTCCTCGATCCGCTCCAGATCGTCGGGAAAGAGGTCATGCGCAAAGTCCAGCGGCGTCCCATCTTCGGCCCAGAACCGCATGTCTTTTTCATACGCGCCGATCAGCAGGCCCTTGCCCTCCTGGCGCAGATAATATTCGCCGTCCCGGTCCGCGACGGACGGCAGACGGCGATCCATGGCAGCAATTTCCGCGATGGTCTCGGTCACGAAATACTGGTGTTCCGTCGGCTGGAGGGGAAGTTTGAGCCCGGCCAGTGCGGCGACTTCGCGGCCCCACAGACCCGCGGCGTTCACGACCCATTGCGTCTTGATATCACCCTTTTCGGTGCGCACGATCCAGCTGCCGTCAGGTTGTTGTTCCGTGCCCGTGACAGGGCAGAACCGAATTATCTCGGCCCCTGCATTGCGCGCACCGACAGCGTAGGCATTGGTGACGCCCGACGGGTCGACATTGCCGCCCGAGGGTTCATACATGATGCAGCGAATTCCGTCGAAATTGACAAGCGGATGCAGGACTTCGGCCTCTGTACGGCTGACCTCGTGAAATTTCAGACCGTAGTATCTGGCCTTGGCGGCCTGCAAACGCAGTTGGTGCTCGCGCGCCTCTGTCTGCGCGAGGTACAGCGATCCGGGCTGGAACACGCCGCAGCTTTGGCCCGTCTCGGCCTCCAGCGCATTATAGAGGTCCATCGTATAATTCTGGATGCGCGTGATGTTGTTGTTGTCGTGCAATCCGTGAATGTTGGCCGCCGCGTGCCAGGTGGACCCGCTGGTCAGCTCGTTGCGTTCAAGCAAGACGACATCGGTCCACCCCAGTTTGGTCAGATGATAGAGGATGGAGCAGCCGATAACGCCGCCTCCGATGATGACCGCCTGGGCGTGGGTGCGCATGGAAGGGATGCCTTTGCATAGATGAACCGTCCCGCGCACCCTGCCGGTGGTCGTGGCCTTTCGATTGCCCGTTCCCGACATCATCAGTCGCAGGCTGACAAATGCGTCCGCGAGATCTGCTGCGTGTCG
>JAGXFI010000123.1 GCA_024637305.1 Sulfitobacter sp. | reverse complement strand
CGGTAAATCCGCACAGACCGACTGGCGGGTGTTGAAAGACGAAGGGCAAACCGCGCGTGTTCGCCTGACGCCACATACCGGGCGGAGCCACCAGCTGCGGGTGCATATGCTGTCGCTGGGGCATCCGATTCTGGGCGATCCGTTCTATGCCACCGGGCCCGCACGGGATTTCGAGCGCCTGATGCTGCATTCGGAAGAGCTGCGCTTTAACCATCCCGATGGCGGAAGGTCGATGAAAATAAGGGCCGACGTGCCGTTTTGAGCCGTGGGTTTTCGGGTATTTGAAGAGGGGTGAAGCGCAAGGGCGCGCTTAACTCGGTTTTAACCGTGTCTCGTGCATTCTGGCGGTGCGGTACAGGCTGGGGAGCCGATGGCCGCGAGGGGTGAAGGTGCCTGTCGGCCTGATGGCAGCAGCCCCGTTGCCGGAAGGCACCTTCATGCCGCTGCACAAAAAAAAGGGCCGCACGAGGCGGCCCTTGGTTTCGATAAGGAGACGTGTTGATTACTCTGCCGCCCAGCCGGAGACTGCTTTGACCTCGAGGAACTCTTCCAGCCCATAGACTCCGCCTTCGCGGCCGTTGCCGGATTGCTTGTAGCCGCCGAATGGCGAGCCTTGGGCAAAGCCCTGACCGTTGGTTTCCACCATGCCCGACCGCAAGCGGCGCGCCACGCGGCGGCGCTTGTCTGTGTCGGTGGTCTGGACATAGTTGGTCAGGCCGTAGGGCGTGTCATTGGCGATGCGAATCGCGTCCTCTTCGGTCTCGAAGGGAATGATCGACAGGACCGGGCCGAAGATTTCCTCTTGGGCAATTGTCATGTCGTTGCTGACATCCGCGAACACAGTTGGCTTGACGTAGTATCCGCGGTTCAACCCGTCCGGGCGACCCAGGCCACCGGCAACGAGGCGGGCCTCGGACATGCCTTTTTCGATGAGGCCCTGAATCTTGTTGAACTGGACCTCGGAGACGACGGGGCCGATATGCTTCCCCTCTTCGGAAGCAGGCCCGACATGGGTGTTGTTGGCAACGTCCGCAGCCTGTTCGACCGCTTCGTCATAACGCGACTTGTGGACCAGCATCCGCGTAGGCGCGTTGCAGGACTGTCCCGAGTTGCGGAAGCAATGGATCGCGCCGCGTTTGGCGGCCTTGGGATCGGCGTCTTCGAAGATGATGTTGGCGCCCTTGCCTCCCAATTCCAGCGATACACGCTTGAGCGTGTCGGCGGCGGCCTTGGAGATCGCGATGCCAGCGCGCGTGGAGCCGGTGAAACTGACCATGTCGACCTCGGGGTGTACCGAAAGTTGCGAGCCGACGCCCGCCCCGTCGCCGTTGACGAGGTTGAACACGCCCGCAGGGAAGCCCGCCTCATCCACGAATTCGGCAAAGAGATGACCCGACAGGGGCGCGACCTCGGACGGTTTCAGAACCACGGTGCAGCCTGTCGCCAAAGCGGGAATGGCCTTGAGTACGATCTGGTTCATCGGCCAGTTCCATGGCGTGATCAATGCGCAGACGCCGATAGGTTCCAGCAGCGTTTTCTCGGTCGCACTGAAATCACGGTCAAATGAGAAATCCTCGAACGCCTTGAGGAACCCCTGGATGTGCCAGCTTCCTGCACCGACCTGCGATGAGCGGCTCATGTCAATCGGGGCGCCCATTTCCATCGACATGGCCTGCGCCATTTCTTCGGAACGGCGTTCATAGACTTCGGACAGTTTCTTGATCAGCGCCACACGGTCTTCACGCGGCGTTTGCGACCAGCTTTCAAAGGCATCACGCGCGGCTTTGACAGCGGCATCGGTGTCAGCCTGACCCCCTAGCGAAATGACCGCGCATTGCTCTTCTGTCGACGGGTCGATTACGGCGAAATCATTGGGTTCTGCGGGTGAAACCCATGCGCCATTGATATAGAAATCACGTTTTTCCAGCATCGTTTGCTCCTTGGATGAAACCTTCCGCGCCGGACGCGCGGGAATTCGCGTCACAATGTCACTCTGCTTGGCCCGCTGCAAGTGGGGGGTGCAAGCGACCAACGGAAAGGCTACATTAAAGTTAACGCCACTCATATACGGAGGTACGCCATGAGCTTGCGCATTAACGACACGGTCCCGAACCTGGAAGTCGAAACCGATCAGGGCAGTTTTCAACTGCACGACTGGATCGGTGACTCCTGGGCGATCATGTTCTCGCACCCCAAAGATTTCACGCCTGTCTGCACGACAGAATTCGGCGCGGTCGCCCAGTTGGCCGACGAGTGGGAAAAGCGTGGAACCAAGGTGATCGGCGTGTCCGTGGACGGGGTTGAAGAGCACAAGAAATGGAAAAGCGACATCGAGAAAGTCGCCGGATCCAAGGCCGGTTTTCCGATCATTGCCGATAGCGGGCTGGAGGTGTCCAAAGCGTTCGACATGCTGCCTGCCGAGGCCTATCTGCCCGATGGTCGCACGCCCAACGATACCGCGACCGTTCGCGTTGTCTATATCATCGGGCCGGACAAGAAGATGAAGCTGTCGATGACCTATCCGATGAACGTTGGCCGGAACTTTGCCGAAGTCCTGCGGGCGCTCGATGGTTTGCAGATGGCCAATGGCAAGGGCGTGGCGACGCCGGCCAACTGGAACGTCGGGGATGACGTAATCATTCCGACGACGGTTTCGGACGAGGATGCCAAGGCGAAGTTCGGTGATTTCACCACTGTGCTGCCATATCTGCGGACGACCAAAGCGCCCGGCTAAGGCTGGGGTCTCCGGTTGATCCGCGCGCGGTATGCTGCGCGCCTGAATTCCCGCATCAGCTTGCCGCTGGTGCGGGTTTTCGTCTGGATGGTGGACCCGCCGATCTGGCCTGCGATCTCGGCGTTGCCGTTGGGCAGGAGACTGTGAACAGGTTGGCCCGTGGCCCAATGCATCTGGAGCCATGTGTCTACCGGACGGTCGATTTCCTGCGACGCGTTCAACAGGCGGCGCGCTGCCTCGCGTCCCACCGCCTGACAGCAGCACTGGAGCGCGACGACGCGCGGCAGGATCAGCGCCATATCGGCATCGGTTGCCAAGGTTCGGGCCGGTATTTCCCGGTTCTTGACGGGTAACCGGATGTACATGTCAGGGGTCGCATGGGCCGCCACCAGCGCCATGGCACGGGCGAAGCGTGGCGGATCCACGCGCAGGTCATCCTCGACGATGAGGGCCATATCCCAGCCATTGTCGACGATCATCTGCCAGCAGCGGCGGTGGCTTTGAAACACGCCGATTTCCGCAGGGGTCAGCGGAAACGGATAGTGGGGCCTGTGCAGCGTGCCGGGGTGGGTGACGACATCCGCCACCTGTGCGGGATCGCGCCCGTTCACAGCCTCAACAATCTGCGCGTTCGGAAGGTCCCGCATCAGCTGCGCAGTGTTCGCGGCGCGTGCCGTGGCTGTGGACATGTGGATAATGAGCGACTGCATGGCAGTGCTGTTAACGGCAAACGGCGGCCTGTGAAAGCCGCCGTCCGATGGCTCAGGCAGCCTTGCGGCGGCTGGCGACAAAACCGAGGCCGCCAAGCCCGAGCACCAGCAGAGGCAAACCGGCGGGCAGTGGCACAGGCGCGGGTGTGGAATTCGCGATTCTTTCCAATGCGGACGCTCCGATGATCTCATGGACGACCCGTGTTGGATGGACGCCGTCTATGAAAAACAGCGTGTCGATCTCGAGACCCGTGAATATGCAGCTGCTTGGATCGAAGGTCGTCAAACTGGTCGCGCAGGGTGTTTCCGCGTCCAGGATGCCATAACGTGTGCCACCCGTGAGGATGTCGTCCGAGATCAACTGGTTCGCGCCCGCGTAATCGAAATCAATGATGTTGAAGCCGTCGTGTCGCAGGTCGGTCAGGTTGGCACCGAGCGCGATGTTGAACAAATCGGTAAACGCGGTGCCCGCTGCGCTAAGGGCCGGGTCGGAAAAGGCCGGCGTTCCGCCGATATCGCCAAGATTTGCAACGAGGAAGTTATTGAGATTTTGCCCCGCCACGTTGCCGAGTGCACGAATGCCGTCGGCGACGGCATCTGCTGCTTCGAACGGGGTGTAGCCCTGAAAGAAATCGTTGCCGCCGAACAGGACGGAAACCAGCGGATTTGCCCCGGGCGTCGGCGCGTTCGCTTGCGTCCCGCCAACGAGGTCGGTTGGCAGGCCCACAGCGTTCGCCAGCGATGCGGTGAAGGCGCTGATCTGCGCGGCAAAGGTCGTCAGGGGCAACGCGGGGTTCAGCGCGTTGGGGCCGTCCACGGCGGTCGCGCCACCCAGCGCGAGGTTTCCTGTATCGCGGCCATGGGCCTCGAATCCGGCCTCGACGATTTCAGCCCAGGTGGGACCGTTGGTAAAACGCCCGCCGACGCTTGGCGGAAAAAGCTGTCCGAACTTGCCGTCATCGCTGAGGCTGTCGCCGAAGGTGTAATAGCTGGTGTAGACATCGGTAATCGTGCCCGCCGTTGCGGTGCTGGCGAAACCAGCGACCTAGGCAATGCCGAAATATCTGATAATCATGATTCTTCCCTCCCAAGGATAATTATGCGGCTAGGTTAACGCTGCCCAGCGACAGGGCCTAACGGGATTTTGGCGACGTTACGGAACCCTCCGGGCAGTTTTGCACCGCTTAGTGCAAACGAAAAAGGCCCCGGTGTTTCCACCGGGGCCTGCGCATGCAGCGATGGATTGCGATCAATCCTCGGCGGCTTCCTCTTTCTTCATTTCTTCGCCGGTTTCCTGATCGACGACTTTCATCGACAGGCGCACCTTGCCGCGATCATCGAAGCCCAGCAGCTTGACCTTCACTTCCTGCCCTTCCTTCAGAACGTCTGATGGATGGTTCAGGCGGCGGTTCTCGATCTGGGACACGTGCACCAGACCATCACGCTTGCCGAAGAAGTTCACGAATGCACCGAAATCGACAAGTTTGACGACCGTCCCTGTGTAAACCTTGCCTTCTTCCGGCTCGGCCACGATGGACCAGATCATGTCATAGGCCTTCTTGATCGCTTCGCCGTTGGACGACGCGATCTTGATGACACCGTCGTCGTTGATATCGACCTTGGCACCCGACACTTCGACGATCTCGCGGATGACCTTGCCGCCGGAACCGATGACTTCGCGGATCTTGTCCGTCGGCACCTGCATGGTTTCGATGCGTGGCGCATGTTCGGAGAACTTGCCAGCACCCGAAAGCGCCTTGTTCATCTCGCCCAGGATGTGCAGACGACCCGCCTTGGCCTGCGCCAACGCCTTTTCCATGATCTCTGGCGTGATGCCCGCGATCTTGATGTCCATCTGCAAGGACGTGATCCCGGCTTCCGTACCCGCAACCTTGAAGTCCATGTCGCCCAGGTGGTCTTCGTCACCCAGAATGTCGGACAGGATGGCATATTCGCCGTCGTCTTCGAGGATCAGGCCCATTGCAACACCTGCCACAGCGGATTTCAGCGGTACGCCCGCATCCATCATCGACAGCGACCCGCCGCAGACGGAGGCCATGGAGGAGGAACCGTTGGATTCCGTGATCTCGGACACAACGCGGATCGTGTAAGGGAAATCGGTCGATGCTGGCAGAACCGCCTGCAACGCGCGCCACGCCAATTTACCATGGCCGATTTCGCGGCGACCTGGAGGGCCCACGCGCCCGACTTCACCAACCGAATAGGGTGGGAAGTTGTAGTGCAGCAGGAAGTTCGATTTGAAGTTGCCGTGCAGCGCGTCGACGAATTGCTCATCGTCTCCGGTGCCGAGTGTTGTCACGACAAGACCCTGGGTTTCACCACGGGTGAACAACGCCGACCCGTGTGTACGGGGCAGAATGCCGGTTTCGGCCACGATGTCGCGGATCTCGTCGGTCTTGCGCCCGTCGATACGCTTGCCGGTCTTGACCACGTCACCGCGCAGGATGGACGCTTCGAGCTTTTTCAGAGCGCCACCGAGATTGGCATCCTCAAGCTGCTCTTCGGTCAGCTTGCTCTTGATCGTGTCGCGCGCTGCGGAAACGGCGGCGGTACGCTCTTGCTTGTCGGCGATGGCGAAGGCTTTGCGCATCTCTTCTTCGCCGGCGTTCTTCACGGCCTCGTAGAGGTCGGAATAATCGACGGGCTGGAAATCGAATGGCTCTTTCGCGGCGGTCTCCGCCAGCTCGACGATCAGGTCGATGACCGGCTGGATTTGTTCGTGCGCGAATTTCACCGCGCCCAGCATTTCCTCTTCGGAAAGCTCATAGGCTTCGGATTCGACCATCATCACGGCGTCTTTGGTTCCGGCGACGACAAGATCAAGGCGCTGATCGGGGTTCAGGCGCAGTTCCTGCATGTCGTCTACCGTGGGGTTCAGCACATAATTGCCCCCCTCGAAACCGACGCGGCAGGCGGCGATCGGACCCATGAACGGAGCACCGGAGATCGTGAGTGCTGCCGACGCTGCGATCATCGCGACCATGTCGGGGTCGTTGACCAGATCGTGGGACAGAACGGTACACATCACCAGCACTTCATTCTTGAAGCCGGGAACGAACAGCGGGCGAATCGGACGGTCGATCAGACGGCTTGTCAGCGTCTCTTTTTCGGACGGCCGTGCCTCGCGCTTGAAGAAACCACCGGGGATTTTGCCCGCGGCATAATATTTTTCATTGTAATGAACGGTAAGCGGAAAGAAATCCTGACCCGGCTTTTGAGTCCGCGCGAACGTCACGTTCGCCATCACGCTGGTTTCGCCATAGGTGGCGATAACCGAGCCGTCGGCCTGACGGGCGACTTTTCCTGTTTCGAGTGTAAGCGTTTCCTCGCCCCACTGCATTGATTTTTTTGATACGTTGAACATCTACGTTTCCTGTTTTGGCCCGCAGGCCTTTTGCGTAGGGGCCGTATTGCCCCTGACTCCGGTATCTTCTTTTGACAGGCGCTGGAGTCCGGGCGCCGGTTTTCAGATTCTGCGGCCATACAGCAGATGGGGTCTGATGGGAAGGGCAGGTTTTCGCCGGCGGGGCG
>JAGXFI010000122.1 GCA_024637305.1 Sulfitobacter sp. | reverse complement strand
TTGGATGCCCTTCACCCGCACCACATAGTCAGAGGGCAGTCTTCCCGAAGCTCCTGCGGTCCTGCAGCCTTGTTTCCGGGGCGAAAAGCAGCCGACGGACAGCACAGCCGGTACGTTCAGAATTTTCAAAACGAGATGAAGTTTTCTCGAATCGAAACAGATTGTTGCAGGCTCGGCAGTTGCTGCCACCAGCCTTGATTGCAGCGCTGCTTTGACGATCCGGATATGTGCAAACGCCCTGATCGCACAGATGGATAGCACTTCATTCTAGATTGATGTCATGAACCGCGAATTGCTTTAACATTGCCCGTCGTTTTTCAAGTCATTGAAAAAGTTAATTAATCAACTGAAGGAATTTGTTGGAACCGGAGCAGGGTGTTTCCTGTTAGCGGACTGACGGTTCCATCTTACCGTTCCGGGAAACGCCCGTAAGTCAATCGCAACAATCGAGAAAATCACCTTGGGGGTGAAGGATGTCACTTGGCCTATTGGATTTTGCCGCGCTCATCGCCGCGCCGCTGATGGTTCTTCCCATCGGTCCCGCTGTTTGCCTTTGCATGGTCGCGGCGGATACCAAACCGCATCGCCTTGACCGTTTTGAAATCAAGCCCGCGACATGGCCGCCTTCGCCGCTCAACGTCGAACGAACCGCGAGGTGGCTTGAATGAACATGTCAGCCCACCATCAAAAGCAGCCGACCCGTAGCGCGCAAGATACGGACACATTCGAGGATGTATTACGGAGCATTGCCGAAAACGCGAAACGCGAGGACGCGGGCACCGCGCCGATCTCGGGCTCCATCGCCTTGCTTGGTGGCTCTGACATCATGTCCGATGATGGCACGCAAAATCCAGAGCGGTCCGCACAAAGGCTCATGCGCCTGGGTGCGGCGAACCTTTCTGCAGGCCGCATCGTCGAAGGGCACATGAACGCCCTCTATCTGGCAAAAGTTCACGGATCCCCAGACATCGCGCGGCAGCTTCGCAAGCTCGTTTCATCCGGTGCCGTGCTGGGCGTCTGGGGGGCGGATGACGCAGAGCCGGTCGCCGTAGATCACGCCGAAGGCGTGCTTCGGGGCGGCAAGAAGTTTGCATCGGGGCTTGGCACCGTCACCCATGCCATCGTCCTCGTGACTGTCGATTCCCAGATCCGCCTCGCACTTCTGGATGTCACGAACGTCGCCCGACAGGACGCCGGGTGCTGGCAGATGGCCGGTATGAAAGCCACGGCTTCAGGGGCGTTCAACTGCGATGGCTTGCCGGTTTCCTCGTTCCTCTGGATCGGTGAACCCGGCGACTATTTCGAGGAGCCGCATTTCATCGGCGGTATCTGGCGGATCGCCGCGCTTCAAATCGGTGGCGCACTGGGTCTTCTCGACTGCGCTGCCACGAAGCTGCGGCACCTGGACCGGATGGCCGCCGAAGCGCAGAAAACGCGTCTTGGACACATCATGATCCGTGCGCTGGGCGGTGCCGCTTTGGTCAAGCAGGCGGCGGTGCAAGCCACAAAAGCCGACGCAGCAAAAGCGGTCGCGCTTTCTGTTTCGGCGCGGTTGCTGACGGAATCCATCGCGCAAGATTGTATCAAGGAGGTCGAGCGGTCCTTGGGATTGTCCCATTTTGAGGCCGGTTCCGAAACCAATCGTATGGCCCGCGATCTGTCGGTCTATCTGCGGCAGGCCGCTGGTGATGCTCTGTTGATGCGCTTCGCGGATCGGGCATTCGCAGATACCGATGCGATGTGGGAGCTGGTCGGATGATCCGCGATTGGCCAACCGTTCCGCTGTCTTCATTGACCGGTGATGCGCCCATCACCGTCCTGGCACCGCATCCCGACGATGAAACCCTGGGATGTGGCGGTTTGCTTGCCCATGCCTTCGCCCATCATGGCGCGCATGTTATCTGTCTGACGGACGGATCCGCCTCGCATCCCGCATCCGTCAAATGGACACCGCTGCTGCTTGCCAAGCGAAGACGCCGCGAGCTGGAGAGGGCGATTGCGACGTTGGGTGGTGACACGTCGGATATCAGCTGGCTGGGTTTGCAGGACGGCCAGCTATATACCTTCCCGCTTCAGGAACTCGCCGCGCGTATATGTGAAGTGATTGACAGGTCTCGCTCAAAGACGCTTTTTGCGCCGGCGATGGAAGACCATCATGCCGATCATCAGGTGACCGCGCGGATCGCCCTGCTGATCGCGCAGGAATATCCCGATCTGACCCTCTACAGCTACCCGATCTGGTCGCGTTGGGACGCCCCTGATTTTGATGGGATGATCCGCCGCCACCGGCCTTTCAGCGTTGATTGCGCACGCTACCGGAACGCCAAGCGCGCGGCCATCGCCTCGCACGCAAGCCAGTTGCACGGCGGCGTCGACGACGATCCCGATGGATTCGCCATGAAACCGGCTTTCGTCGAAAAATTCGTAACCGAAAACGAGATCTTCTGGAGAACACGGTCATGACGGTCACGCGCGCCCGGCTGCAGGAGATCTATGCGGAAACGGATGATCCCTGGAACTTCGTCTGCAGCAGGTACGAGCAGGAAAAATTTCGGACCACCCGTACCGCGTTGACAAGACCGCGTTATGCGTCGGCGTTGGAGATCGGATGCGGCAATGGTGAATTGGCCCGTCATCTGGCACCGTTCTGTGACGCCTATACCGGCATCGACGCTGTCGGCAAAGCTGTCGCAGCGGCACGGCGCGCGGTGCCTTCCGCCCGGTTCGTGCAAGGATATTTTCCCGGCCAGCTGCCGGAGGGCGATCATGATCTCGTCATCTTGTCGGAAATACTCTATTTTCTGACCCCGGATCATTTGACTGAACTGGCGGAGGTCATTCTGCGACAATGGCCGTCAGCGGAAATGGTCTTCGTCACCTATCTGGGCGACACCGGGAATGAATTGCAAGGCGAAGCGGCGCTGGCTGTTTTTGCCAAAGCGCTCGGCGGATCGCACCGGTTGCAGAATTACCGGACTGCGGCGGGCTACCGGATAGATCGTGTCCTGCCGGAGGCCGCATGATGCCGATCAACACTTGCGAAACTGCCGTGGTCATTCCCGCGCGCAACGAAGCGCGGCGCATTGCGGCCTGTATCGAGGCCCTGGCGGCGCAGGCAGACAGCACGCTGGCGCTGTTTATCGTGGTCAATAACACCCAGGACGAGACGGCAACTCTGGCAAGAGACTGCTGTAAGGACCTGAAGGTTCAAGCCGAGATCGCTGAAATTGCCCTGCCACCGGAACACGGGGTAGGAACCGCGCGGCGGATCGGTGCGAAGCTGGCCCTGCGCAAAGCCCCGCGATTGAAACATCTGCTGTCGACGGACGCCGACAGCATCGTTGCAGGGGACTGGATAGAACGAAACCGCGCACATCTGGCCGAGGTCGATGCCGTGTGTGGCCATATCCGTCCCATTTCGTCGGAGATCGACAACCTGACAGGCATGGATCCGGTTCTCGACGATATGGAAAACGTCTATCGTGCTTTGGTCTTGCGATTTTATGGCCATTACGCGGCAGACGGTTCTTCGGCTGCAAACCATCACGGAGAAGCATCCGGTGCCAGCCTTGGCTTCCGTGTCGGTGCCTATCGCGATGTCGGCGGCTTTAGCAATATGCGGTGCAGCGAAGATCGCGATATCGCACGTCGCCTGAAGGCGATCGGTCGGACGGTTAGACATGCCGAGGACGTCACCGTGCGCACGTCTTTGCGATTGCGGGGCAGGGCACCGGGCGGGATGTCCGAGGCGCTGCGCGCGCGCATCTGCGGTGGCTCCTATACGATTGATGAATCACTTCCCCCTGCCGAATGGCTCTGGCTGCACCGGACCAACCTGCCGATCTGGCCGCATGACGGACGGGGGTATGACCCTATCGAAATCCACCGGCTGGGACCTGAGATCGCCGCGCTCAAAGCCAGGCTGGCGCTGACCGAAGGAGTGGTACCAGCGCCGCGAAACGGGGCTGCGCCAACGCCGCTTGCCGGTCTGCGCGAGGCGGCAGCGACCACGGAATGCCAAACACCGCACCATGCGAACACGTCGCACGCACCCTTTTGAGGAACAGCAGAATGACGGACCTGAAAGACTTGGGCAAGCATCCATCCGGTCCGATGTCCGGAACCAAAGCAGCCTCATGGGGTTCGGTCAATATACCCGAAAAAACATCGGAATACCCAACAACACACCAAATCGTGAAGGAGCATCGCATGCACGGGATCTTCTACCTGATCGGCCTCATCGTGGTCGTTCTCGTCATTCTCAACGTAGTTTTTTAATGCAAGGAGCCAACCATGACGACCACATCGAACACCCCTGAGAATACGGGGCACAACACCACTGACAAGATTAAATCGGCGGCATCCAAAGCGTCCGAACAAGCAAAGACAGGCGCGCAGGGCGTAGCGGACGCGGTTTCTTCCGAAGCGGCGGGCTATGCAAACCAGGCCAAGGAAACCACAGCCGAAGAAGTCAAAAGCGTTGCGTCCGCGCTGCGCAGTGCCGCGCAGGATTTGCGCAGCGGATCACCCCAGGAACGCACCTTCAGCCAGATCGCGGAAAGCCTGGCGGATGCGTCCGACGCGGTGCGGAACAAGGATCTTTCCGAGATGGTTGGCGACCTCAACCGTTTTGCGAAAAAGAACCCGTTGGTGTTCCTGGGAGGTGCGGTTCTCGTTGGCTTTGCAGCCACACGATTTGCAAAAGCCACATCCGAATCCCGCCAGGATCATAACGACAATCAAGCCGGATACCGGACCTCTGCCGCCACGGGATCGACGGGCGGGATGTCGGCTACGGAAACTTCTTCAATGCCGGCACCGCGCACAACAATGGGAGAGAACACATGACCAATGATCCGAATAAGACCGCCGGTGGGCTGTTGGGGGATGCGCTGTCGCATGTGAGTGCGCTGGTACGAAAGGAAGTGGACCTTGCCCGCGCCGAGGTGAACGAGAACCTCAAATCCGCAGGCGTGGCTGTGGGCCTCATCATTGGGGCGATCGTTGTCGCCCTGACCGCGTTGAACGTTTTGACGGCGGCCCTCGTTGCGGCGCTGACCGAAGCTGGCATTCCGGCGGGTTGGTCGGCTCTTATCGTTGGTGTCGTCTTCGCGATCATCGCCTACGCGATGGCCACAAAAGGCACCAACGATCTGAAACTCAGCAGCCTCGCACCCACCCGAACCGCGAAAAACGTGAAACGCGACGCACAAACCGTGAAGGAGGTTTATGATGACAAATGACAACAAAAGCCCCGAAGAAATCGAACGCGAAATCGAGCACGAGCGCGCCGGTCTGGCAGACACCCTGGAGGATCTGCAAGACAGGTTCTCGGTCGAAGGGATTTCCCGCCAGTTCAGCGACCAGTTCCGCGAGCATGGCGGTGATATCGGACGGTCGGTTTCAAATGCGGTAAAACGCAACCCTGTGGCGTTCGCATTGACCGGTGTCGGCCTTGCCTGGCTGATGATGGGGGATCGTACCCGTCCGGTTTATCGCAACGACGACAGCTATGACGACACCGCCGGGCACCGAGGTGGCGAGGAAAGCCTGCAGAACCATCGGACCTCTCGCCGGTATGGCGGGACAGGGCCGAAAGCACCGCTTGGCAGATCGTTGGGTCCGCAACCGGGCGATCCATCAAAACCCTACTATTCCGGTCAGCACGGCGATTCCGACCCGCCGAACTGGGCGCGCCGTCGGTCCGATCTCGACGAGCAGACAACGGAAAATGACGATGATGACACCACAATGGGTGACCGGGCCCGCGCAGCGTCCTCGGGCATCTCAAGGGGTGTTTCCGGTGCCACTTCCGCGGCCGGTGATACTGCCAAATCTGTAGCGGACAGCGCGAAAGACGCCGCAAGCAGCGCATCCGACAGGGTGGCATTCTTAGGCTCGCAGATTGCCGAAGGAACAGAAGCTTTCGGCGAAGAGGCCCGCGAACGCATTGTCGCCGCGCGCCAGCGCGCGATGGAGGCGTGGCGTGCGACGGGTCGCTATTCCAGGCAGGGTCGTGAACGGGCGGGCGATATCTTTGAAGACCATCCGATGATTGCCGGTGCGCTGGCGCTCGCATTGGGGTCGGCCATTGCGGCTGCGCTGCCACGAAGCAGGATTGAGGATGAATACCTCGGCGAGCAAAGGGACCAATTGTTCCATGAGGCCGAGCGCATTTACGAAGAAGAGAAGGAAAAGCTGACCAAGGTGGCGCAGGCGGCGAAAAAAGAGGCGAAAAGCGAGCTGCGGGAAAAGAAATCCGAGGCTGACGCCAAGGCTTCTGCGGGCTCTGCCGAACAGGAAGTCGCGGACAAGGCCAAGGAATCCGGACAGCGCATCGCAGACGCGGCGAAGGAGGAAGCGAAAAAGCAAAACCTCGGTGATGTCAAAAGCTGAACCTTCATGGGGCCTGTGCTTTCGGGGGCAGGCCCCGCGATTCACCAAAGTGCTTGGTTGTTCGGGCAGCGATCTACAGCGGATACCCGCCTTCACAGGGACAATCTTTGCGGCTCACGGAACATCGCTCCTGCAGAAAAGGTTGTGTTTGCAGAAGTAACCTTCAACCAAAGAGAGTGTCCAAATGGATCATACCAAACATAACCCCCTTCGAGCTGAAGAACTGAATGCGTCCAACCTTGAAGGCGCGAACGTCTACGATCCCGAAGACAATGACATTGGCAATGTCTCCCATTTTCATGGATCTGGGCAGTATGCACAGGTTGTGGTGGACGTTGGCGGATTTCTCGGTCTCGGAGCGAAGCCGGTGGCGCTGGATGTCTCCAGCCTGAACTTCATGCGCGACGAAAGCGGCAATGTTCACGCGACGACTGCGATGACCAAGGAACAGCTGAAAGAGCTGCCGGAACATACCCACTGAGCCGCTTACTGCATCTGGTCGGGACGGAATGAGCCCGCTTGCAAAAGTCTGACCATGTTCAGGGCCGCCGGGCCAGGATCCAAATACCTGGCCCGGCGCAGCTTTGTGAAAACGGATCCGCCCGGTGTCCGGATCCGTAGCGCTTTGCCTCAGAAGTCGAACAATTCGCCCAGAAACGACTCTTTCTTCTTCCGATAGGGTTTCTGCTGATGGCCGTAGTCAACGTGCGATCTGCCTTTGTCCTGCGGTGCGGCACTGGAGTAGGGGGGCGGCCCGGAGCTTGCCGCCGAGCGCTCGATGATCTTGTCAAGTTCACCACGATCAAGCCAAACCCCGCGACATGTCGGGCAATAGTCTATTTCGACGCCGTTCCGGTCGGCCATGACCAGGGTTTCGTTGTCTACGGGACATCTCATCTTGCTTCGCTCCATTTTTCGTTTCCGTTGTCGCCGTGCGTAGATGGGTATTTCTGTTTTGGATTCAAGCCGGTCGCGATCGCTGCGCTCTGATTGACCGGGCGCAAGTGCCGCACTGGATTGACCGGTAAAGTCTGATAACTACATCCTTGTGAATAATGCGATGACGGAGGTTCAGCCATGTACCCAACCCTTTCCCGCCGCATCCTGATGCTTGGTGCGTTTGCCGCATCAGTCGTAGGGACAGGTCGCGCAATCGCCGCGGCCAATCCCCAGCTTCATGTGCTCAAGGATCCCAACTGTGGATGTTGCGGAGCCTGGATCGATATCCTGCAATCCGAAGGGTTCGACGTGACAGTCGAAAACAGCTTGGGAACATTGCTTGCGCGCTACAAGATCGACAACGGTATCCCGCAGGCAATGGCATCGTGTCACACAGGCAAGGTCGACGGCTACATGATCGAAGGTCACGTGCCGTCCGCCGATATCCGCCGTTTGCTGAAAGAGCGGCCCGAAGCGGTCGGGCTTGCTGTGCCTGGTATGCCCTATGGCTCGCCTGGCATGGGGCCGGAAACCGAACGCGAAGCCTATGACGTCTTTCTGATCCGCCACGATGGGTCGAGCGAAATATTCACCCGCTATTCCGCAGCCTGAGTGGTCGCGGCGACCGACGGTAGCGC
Source organism: Sulfitobacter sp. (assembly GCA_024637305.1). Taxonomy (GTDB): domain Bacteria; phylum Pseudomonadota; class Alphaproteobacteria; order Rhodobacterales; family Rhodobacteraceae; genus Sulfitobacter. The sequence goes on along the minus strand of JAGXFI010000122.1, from coordinate 11,368 downwards.
GGCGGCTTTCACCGCTGGGTGACGGTCAGCTGCGCCACCTGAGCAGCCGTTTCTCGATCAGACCGATCACCGTGCTGAGGATCACACCCAGCAAGGACAGGATGACCACACCTGCAAACAGCCGTTCCAGATCATAAAGCGATCCGGCCTCAAGAATATATGCGCCGATCCCGTATTCCGCCCCCAGCATTTCCGCCGCGACCAGCAGGATGATCGCGATCGCCAGCGAGATCCGCAGCCCGGACAGGATACCGGGCATCGCGCCCGGCAGGACAATCTTGCGCACAATGGACCACCACCTCAGCCCAAAGCTTTGGCCCATACGGATAAGCGACCGGTCGACGTTATCGACGGCACCATATGTCGCGACGACGGTTGGCGTGAAGGTGCCAAAGGCGATCAGGGCATATTTCGACATCTCGTCGATTCCGAACCAGATCACGAAAAGCGGCAGCAGGGCGATTTTGGGGATCGGAAAAAGCGCGGCGACCAGCGGCACCAATCCCGCGCGTGCATAGGAAAACAGCCCGATCATCACCCCTACGGCGATCCCGAGGCTCGCGCCGATGGCCCCCCCCACGGCAAGCCGGCTGAGCGACGGAGCCAGATGTTTGTACAGCAGACCGCTTTGCCAAAGTTCGCCAAAGGTGGCCAGAACGTCGGAGGGGCGCGGCAGGGTCAGTGCCGAAATCCAGCCGGCACGCGTGCCCCATTCCATGACCGCAATCAGCACGACGAAAACGGCTGCGCCAACCCACTTGCGGGCACGCGGCGCGAACCCGCCGCCGCGAAAGCGGACTTCGGTTGCGTTCGGAGGTGTGGCGTCAGGCATCCAGCAATTCCTCGTCCGCCGCGCGGGCTTCTTCGCGCATCAGATCCCACAGATGGCGCTGTACCGTCTCCAGCCCCGTATCGCCGTGGCTGCGGTCGGGCAGGGGCATCTCGATCTCGACGACGTCGCGGATTTCGCCGGGTCGGCGCGACAGGACGACGATGCGGTGGCCTAGCCGCACGGCCTCCGCCAGATTATGGGTTACGTAGACCGACGTGAACGGGGCGCGCACCCACAGCGCCACAAGATCATCCATCAGCAGTTCGCGCGTCTGGCTGTCCAGCGCGGAAAGCGGTTCATCCATCAGCATCACCGCCGGGTTGACTGCCAAAGCGCGGGCAATCGCGACGCGCTGCTTCATGCCGCCCGACAACTGACGGGGCAGCGCGCGCGCGAATTCGCTCAGCCGCGTCCGCGCCAGCACATCACCGATGAGCGCCTTGCGTTGCGCGCCGCTGATCCCGTGATCCTCCAGCACCAGCGACACGTTCCCTTCGACCGTTCGCCACGGCAAGAGGGCAAAGTCCTGAAACACGTAAGTCAACGGGTTCAGACAATTCTCGGGCGGGCTGCCAAGCTGAAGCACGCGGCCCTGCGTGGGCTTTTCCAACCCGCCGACAAGCCGCAAAAGCGTAGATTTTCCACAGCCCGATGGCCCCACGATGCACACGATCTTTCCCGTGGGAATGTCGAGCGTGATGTCGCGCAGCACCTCTGTTTCGCCATAGGAATGGCTGATCGCATCGAGGCGAATGTCCATGAAATCTCCGTGTTGAGGGGGGACGTCCGCTTGTGCAGGCGTCCCCTGGGGCGTCAGGCCTCGTAGGTCTCGACATAGCTGGGATCGACGATGGTATCCATCGTGATGTCGCCGCCCACGAGGTCTTCGGACTGGAACCATTCCAGCTGATCACGGATCGACGCGAGGTTGAGCTTGGCCCCTTCATTCAGGCGCATGGTGCCGTTGATGATCGACGATGCCGCTTTCTCGCGGGGCTGGTCCTCGTAGACGTATTTGTGAATCAGATCGACCATCTCGTTCACACCTTCCTCGCCGCCGGACTTGGCGATCATGGCGGCGTTGTAATCCGCGACGCCCTTCGAGAACGCGCCGAGGAAAGCGTCTGTCCGCGCGCGTTCTTCCGCAGCGTTCCGGGCAGAGGTAAAGACTGTGGTGACCTGATAATTCGGCAGATAGTCAGAGATATTGCCGATGATATGAACCGCACCGGACCCTGCCAGTGGCTTTGCGATGTGGGGCACGATGGACCAGGCGTCGATCTGGCCGGACTTCAGCGCGCCGATGATGGTACCGACCTTTTGAAGCGGGGTAAAGGACATCTCGATCCCTTCGGCCTGCGCCATGCGCGACCCCATGTAGTGAAAGGACGAACCGGCGGTGGTGACACCGAACTTCTTGCCCGCCAGCCCGGACGGCGCGGTCATTCCGGCCTGAAACGCAGCGTCCGAGGCGAGTATCTTTTGCCCGTCGATCCCCGGCTCTTCGCTGAGGCCTCCGCCGATGACCTTGACCGCGCCCTTGTCCGCCAGCGAGATCAGTCCGCCCGACATCGCTGTCTGTGCGTAATCGACGTCACCTGAGGCAATCGCGACCGCCATCGGTTGCGCCGCCTGGAAAAAGCGAAGTTCAACGTCGAGCCCTGCATCCTGGAAATAGCCGCGCTGCTGCGCGACATAGCTGGCGGAATGCGAGGTGAAACGCAGCGCACCCACCACGATCTTCTTGTTCTGCGCAATCGCGGGTGATGCAAGCCCCGTCGCTGCCGCAGCCCCGATCAGTCCAAGTGTCTGGCGTCTGTTTAAAGTGGTCATCGTATCCTCCCGCGTGAATTTATCGGACAGTTTTGGGCGCGTGCAGGGGGCCAAGTCAATCGCTTTCCGGATATTTTCCAGTGGAGCTGCTTTCAGCAGTCGCCGACCATTCGGTCGAGCGCGTCAAAGCTGTGTTCGTTGCTCAGCAAAAGCGCGGCGGGCCGCAGCTTCGGTACATAGGCGAAACAGATAAGCATCGAGATGGTGATCGGGACGGCCAGGATTGCGCCTGCTATGCCCCAGATCCACCCCCAGAAAAGCAGCGAAAGCAGAATTATAAGAGGCGAGATCGACAGTTGCCGCCCCTGCACACGCGGGTCGACGAAATTGCCCATGACCTGCTCGATCACGAATAGGCCGGCACCGACGGCGAAGGCGGGCCAGAACTCGAGCTGGGTAAACGCATAGATGGCCGGAATAGCACCCGCGACCAGAGATCCGAAGGTGGGAATGAAGTTGAGCAAGAACGCCAGCAGGAACCAGACGATCAGCAAGTCAAGCCCGAACAGCGCGACCCATGCAGCGTACAACACCCCCGTTGCCAGCCCAACCGCCGCACGCGTCAGAAGGTAACGGCGCATTTGCGCGGCGATCCGGTTCAGCACATCGCGCGTGTCCTGTTGGGTGCTGCGGGTAACGATTTCAGAGATCTTGTCACCCCAATGCGGCGTTTCCAGCAACAAGAGCAAAGTGAAAAACAGCACGATAACGGCACCCGACACCACGGCCCCCATGGCCCCGAGTGCGCCAGTGGCAAAAGCGGATGCCCAGCCAGCGGCAGAATCAATGAGCCCGGACGCGGCCTCGCGCAGCGGGGTGGCTTTGGCGTCTGAATCTGCCTCTGTCGGCACGGACAGCTTGTCAAGCAGACCTGTGAGGTCTTCCTGGCTGAATGGTGCCTGGGCGACGGTCTGTTGCGCCGCGAGCATCAGCGCGGCGATAAAAAGAACGCCCGTCGCGATGACCACAAGCATCGCTCCGACATGCCCCAGCCAATACAGTTTTTTCGGCAGGGCATCGACCAGCCACCGGTCGACCGGATAAACAAGCAAGGTGACGAAAACCCCAAGCACGACCGGAACGAGCACGCCGCCCATCGCCTGCAAGGCCCAGCCGGAAAGGATCAGCGCGATCAGCGAAAGCAGCCAGACCATTGTGCGCCGCATGGCGTCGCCGTGAGTTTCCATAACATTTGCCTCTTTGCTTGAGTGTCTGGAATACGAACGCAGAGAAGCGGGATTTGTTGCGCGGGTCAGCCGAGTAGTGCCAGCCACACCCAGATCGTAAAGATCGACACCCCCGTCGCGATCAGCACCGATGACGCGGCGACGCGCCGCGCACGGCCGTACATATTGGCGAAGATATAGGCGTTGAACCCCGGTGCCATTGCCGCCGTCAACACCCCTGAGCGGAAGAAATCTCCGTCCAGTCCGCTCGCGCTGCCGAATAGCCAGACCAGCGCCGGGTGCATGATCAGCGTGATGACGCAGACCATCGCGATCGCCTTCATGTCGCCTTCGGGCCGGTACTGGTACAAAACGCCTCCCAAGGCAAAGAGCGCCGCAGGCAATGCCGCGCGCACGATAAGAGACAGCGCGTCGTCGATCACGCGCGGAATGGGCAGGCCGCTGAAGTTGACGGCAAAACCCAGCGCAATGCCGATCACCAGCGCGTTCGAGAACATGGCTCTTGTGACAGAGCGCACCAGTTGCACACGCGACTGGCCCCGATTGCGCACGATTTCCATGACGGTGATGCCAAGCCCGTAGCAAAACGGCGAATGAAACGCGATCAGCGCATAATTCCCGACCAGCGCATCGGCCCCGTAGGCGCGTTCGGTAATCGGAAGCCCAAGCAGGACCGAGTTGGAGAACAGGCAACAAAAACCGATGGCGACGCAGTCTTCCCAGTCGCGTTTGAAAAGCACCCTGGCACCGGCCATGCCTACGGCGAAACAGATGCTGGCCCCGCCGTAGAAACTGCCCAGCAGGGCCGGATCAAAGGATGATGCCAGGTCGATATTCGCAATCGCCTGAAACAGCAGGCACGGCACGGCAAAGCCTTGGGCAAACCGCAGGATGCCGTCGATGCCCGAGACCGGGAACAGACCGCGCCAGACCAGAAAATATCCCGACCCGATGACCAGAAAGACGGGCAGGATGACGTCGATGAGGGTCTGCATTGCGTCCGCTTACAATGCGAAGCGCAAGGTGAGGCCGTCGTAGGCAGGGGTGATATGCTCGGGCGTCTCGGCGGCGATAGTGGCATAATCGAGATCGTTGTGCATGTTGGTCAGCACCGCTTGCTCGGGACGTGCCCTTGCGATCCAGTCGAGGGTTTGTGACAGATGGCTGTGGGTCGGATGCGGATCACGCCGCAGCGCATCCACGATCCAGCAGCGCAGATCAGCCACATGGTCCCACGCCTCATCCGGCATGCTGGCCACATCCGGCAGGTACGCCACGTCGTTGACGCGGAACCCAAGCGCATCCATGCCGCCATGCGGCACCCGAAAATTGTCAAAGGTCAACGCGCCACCTGCACCGTCGATCGTGACGCTGTCGTCCATCAGGTTCAGATTGAGGATCGGTGGATACATCGACCCTTCGGGCTGAACAAAGGCATAGCTGAACCGGTCCAACAGCGCCTCGTGGGTCGGTGTGTCGGCCCAGACCGGCAACCGCGCGCGCATGTTGATGACGATCATCCGCAGATCGTCGAGACCGTGGACATGGTCCGCGTGCGCATGGGTATAGAGCACCGCGTCCAGCCGGCCGACACCCGCGTCCAGCAGCTGCGCACGCATGTCGGGGGAGGTGTCGATCAGAACCGAGGTCGTGCCATCGTCGGTCACGCGTTCCACCAGGATGGAACAGCGGCGCCTGTGGTTCTTTGGCTCGGTCGGGTCGCACGCGCCCCAATGGCCGCCCAGCCGTGGCACGCCGCCCGATGATCCGCAGCCAAGAATGGTGACGCGCATTTCATTCATGACGCGGCCTCGAACGCGGCGGCTTTGGCGAAAAGCCGGTCGAAATTGGCCTGCGTCTGCGCGGCGAAATCGGCGTAATCCATCTGGAATGTTTCGGCTGCACGCCTTGCTGTATGTGCGGTGAAGGCAGGCTCGTTGCGCTTGCCGCGATGCGGCGGCGGGGCAAGGTAGGGGGCATCGGTTTCAACCAGGATCCGGTCGAGCGGCGCATTGGCAAAGATGTCGCGAAGAGGTTGTGATTTCGGAAACGCCGTGATCCCCGACATGCTGAGATAAAAGCCCAGATCAAGTGCCGCACGCCCCAGGGCTTGCGAGGAGGAAAAGCAGTGCATGACGCACCCATAGGCCCCCTTGTTGTATTCATCGGTCAGGATACGGGCCATATCGTCGTCTGCATCGCGCGCATGGATGATCAGCGGCAAGCCGGTCTCGCGCGCGGCTTCAATGTGGATCACCAAGGATTGCTGCTGCGCCTGAGCGCTTTCAGCGGTGTAGTGGTAATCCAGCCCGGTTTCGCCGATGCCGACCATCTTGGGATGCTGCGCCAGCGCGATCAACGCATCAACGGTCGCCATAGGTTCGGACGCTACGCTCATCGGGTGGGTGCCGGCGGCGTAGAAAACGGGCGCATGGGTCTCCGCAATGGCGCGCACGGCGGGTTCGCTGCCCAGCTTGGTGCAGATCGTGACCATCCGCGTGACGCCGGCCTCAGCCGCGCGCGCGATCACCTCCGGCAGCTTTCCCTCGAAATCGGGAAAATCCAGATGGCAATGACTGTCGGTGATCGGGGGCGTGAGAGACATGGGGCGGCCTGCAAGTTTGCGCCTTTTCCCTCAGCGAGGGGCGGCTTTGGAGATCTTGAGCAGGGTATCTAGGACCAGCGCGGCAGGGTCAAGGTTGACCGCAAGCCCGTGACGCGCCCGACTGGAAACTTCGGCGGCCAGATCCGCCCAGACGCGCGCCTGATGCGGGCTGGGCGACAAGCGGGTCAGGACGTCAGCCTCACCGGGGACGGCTTCGGGTTGCGGCGCAGCACCTTGCGCCCCGGTGCGTGCAAGCCGCGCAAGTGCCAGATCAATCAGGACGAACAGAAGATCGCGCTGGTCCTCCTTGCCACGGGCCGCCGCCGTTTCCGCCAGCTTCAGCGCCAGCGGGCGGTCCATCTGCGGCAGGCTGCCCAGCAGGCGAACGATCTGGCCGTACATCCCGGTTCCGCCCAGCAGCGCCAACCGCATCGCACCGCCGACAGACCCGCCGGAGAGCGCCGCCAGCGCGGTCGCGTCCCCCGATACCCCTGCCTGTTCCATCGCCAGTCCGATCTGTCCGGCGTCCAGCGTCCGCAGGGGCAGGGTGCGACACCGAGACCGGATCGTCGGCAGCAGACCCGAGGGGCGGTGACTGATCAACAGCATCACGACGCGGGCGGGTGGCTCCTCCAGCATTTTCAGAAGCGCGTTCGCCGCCGTCACGTTCATGAGATCGGCATCGTCGATGATGACGACGCGGTAGCCGCCGTCTGGGGCCGACAGCTGGAAAAAGCCGTTGAGGTCGCGAATATCCTCCGCGATGATCTGGCTGCGCAGCTTGTCCTTTTCGTTGAACGTTCGCGTCACGTTGCGCACACGGCCTTCGCCGCCCGATGCCAGACGCTGCACCACGGGGTGGTCTTCCGGCACGGACAGATCGGGCACGGGCTGGGGTGCGAACATGCCGCCCGCGTCGGGCGGTTCGGTTGCCAGAACGAAACGCGCAATGCGCCAGGCCAGCGTCGCCTTGCCGATCCCGCGCGGGCCGGTCAGCAGCCACGCATGATGCAGCCGCCCGCCGTTCCAGGCATCCACGAAAACCGCCTCAGCCGCCTCCTGACCAATGAGGCGCTCGGTATCGCGCGGATGCGGCGCACCGTCCAGACGTTCAGGCTGAGGCAGAGGATCATCATTCATGCGCGCGGTCTACCATGTTTGAGCCGGGTGAAAACCTCGCAATGACGCGCGAGGCGGTGCCCAGTCCCACCCTCAAAGCACAGCCGCAACAACGTCGCGGATATCCTTTGCAACGGCATCCACGCCGCGCCCGCCGTCGATCACGCGAAACCGCTGCGCGAATTCCTGAGCCAGCGCCAGAAAACCCGCGCGCATGGCTTCTTGCAATCCGGCACCGAAATCCTCGAACCGTTCTTCGACCGTTTGTCGCGCTTTGGCCCGTGCCAATCCCGCAGCAGGATCCATGTCTATGAGAATCGTCAGATCAGGCTCTAAACCGATCATCAGGGTATGCAACGCGTCCACCGCGCCGCGCAGGTCACCGCGGCTGAGGCCTTGGTACATGCGGGTACTATCGGCGAACCGGTCGCAGATCACGATCTTGCCCGCCGCAAGGGCAGGGCGGATGGTGCGTTCCAGATGGTCGCGCCGTGCGGCCGTAAACAACAGGATCTCGGTCTCCGCCGACCACCGGTCGACAGCGCCTTGCAACACCAGCGCGCGAATTTCCTCGGCCCCCGGACTGCCGCCCGGTTCGCGAGTCACGACGACTTCGCGGCCCTGCGCGCGCAAATGATCCGCCAGCAGCGCCACCTGCGTGGATTTGCCTGACCCGTCAATGCCTTCGAAGCTGATGAAACGCCCCTGTGGCGTCACGAAGCGCCCTCTGGCCCCTGATTGAGACGGGTCAGCAGATGCAGCGCAACGGCCTGCAAGCGCGCCACGAACCCGTATTTCCCGATATCGCGGTCCGCGACCAGCGGCACCCGTGTTTCCGGCAGGCCCTCGGGCGTGACGATAAGCTCACCGAGCTCCTGTCCCTTGACGATCGGTGCCCGCACGGGGCCCTGATAGATGACCTCGGCCTTGAGCGGCTGCGTTCCGATCGTCGGGATCAGGACGGTGAGATCATTGGCCAGCTCCAGACCCACGCGCGTCTCGGCACCGGTCGTGACCTCGGCATCCGCTATCTTGGCACCTGCCTTGCCGAGTTCGGTTTGCGTGAACTGGCGGAAGGCCCAGTTGACGATGGCTTCCGCCTCCTGCGCGCGGGCCCGTTGGCTTTCCATGCCGGACAATACGAAAATGACCCGCCGATTACCCTGTTTGGCAGAACCCACAAGGCCATAACCAGCCTCCTGCGTGTGCCCAGTCTTGAGCCCGTCGGCCCCGATGTCCAGTGACAACAAGGGGTTGCGATTGAACCTGTTCTGTGGCGCACGCCCGTCAAAGGCGAACTCCCGCTCTGCGAAAAGCGGGTAGAACTGCGGAAAATCGGTAATGATCCGGTCGGCGATCAGTCCCAGATCACGCACCGACATAAGGTGCCCGGCCTGCGGCCATCCGTTGGAATTGAGGAATGTGGAATTCGTCATGCCCAATTGCTGCGCCCTTTGTGTCATCAGACGGGCAAAGCCGTATTCGGTGCCATCGGGGCTGATGGCTTCTGCAATCACGGCGCTGGCATCGTTGCCCGACAGCACAACGATGCCGCGCACCAGATCTTCGACCGTTACGCGGTCGGTCGTATTCAGAAACATGGTCGAGCCGCCATAATCCATGGCCTGCTGGGATACCGGCAGCTTTTCGACAAGGTCAAGGCCGCCATTCTGCTTGCCCCGTTCCACCGCCTCGAACGCCATGTAAAGCGTCATCAGTTTGGACATGGATGCCGGCGGCAGAGGTTCATCGGCGTTCTTGGCCAACAGCACGATGCCGGTCGTCTGGTCCAGCACATATGCCGCCTTGGCGCTCGTTTCGAACGCGGCAGCGGGCAGGCTGGTGGCAATCAGCGCAGTCAGGGTCAGCAGGATGCGAAACATGCGGTCTCCTTGTCGGATCAGTTGGTCACGGCGTAGGCATCGGTAAAGCCTTCGCCCTTGATCGTGTTGAGCAGGCTGTTGAGTTCGGATTTATTCGTCGCAGGACCGACAACCACCCGCCAGAACGGCTTGCCGTTGCTCTCGCCGCGCTTGATCGTCGGCACAAGACCCGCGCCGCGCATCTGCTTGGCGGTGCGGTCCGCGTTCGCCTCGACGCTGAAGATACCGATCTGGATGAAGGGTTTGGACAGTGAAGATACCGCGGCGGGCTCTGCCGTTGGCGGTGGCGGTGGCGGCGCAGGTGCCGCGACCGGTGGGGACGGGGTTTCGGGGGCCGCGTCTATCGCCGCCTCGGCGGAGGCGATTGGGTCAAGCGCTGTCGCCGAGATGTCAGCCGGGGCCTCGAGCGTGGCAAGGTCTTCGACGGCCGGGTCTTGGGCTACTTCCTCGCGGCGCAACGCCGTCACGCTCAGCGCCGTGGGGGCACCGGCAAGAATTTCCAAGGATGCCGCGGCGTCGGAGGAGATCTGCAACTTTGGCCCCGGTATTTCGCGTTCGCGCCGGAAAAGCGCACCGACGACGAATTTTCCGTTGGCTTCGTTGCGGATAATCACCCGCTCGGGATCATTCACATCAGGATGCGCGACCCAGACACCGCCCAGCGACGGCCGCCCGTCCCAGAGACCCTGTTCCTTGGCTTCGAAAACGTCTGGAGCTTCGACATCGCGCTCCACGGTCTTGCCCGGCACCGCTGCAGGCTGCGCTTGATCTGTCTTGGCGGAGGGCATCGGAAATTTGAATTTACCGCCATCGCCGCAGCCCGCCAAAAGCGCGAATACCAGCGCACCGCCGGTCAATGCGCAAAATCTGCGCCCCCGCGGCCCTGCTTTGAGTGATGAATTGATTGCCCTGCCCATACTCTCGTCCTTGCCTACGGAATGCGGCACAGCCTGCACCCCTTGCCCGATACCGCCGGACCCCTCCGGCACGACGTCTCGCCCCCTGAACGGGGGTCTCCGCGCCACATTAGCCCGCGTGTGCGCCTTGCCACAAGGCTTGGTGCGCCACATCGGCAAATTTCCCCACGCAAGCTATCGTTTGCCGAATCGTTTCAGCCGCATTAGGTCACGCATCTGACGGAGGTTTGGCAGAGTGGTCGATTGCACCGGTCTTGAAAACCGACGGGCGTGAAAGCGTCCCCAGGGTTCGAATCCCTGAGCCTCCGCCAATTGAAATGAAAATACTTATATCTTTCAGAGCGTTGGAGGATAACCTTGGCGGCCCGTCCCCCATTTTGTCCGCCGTTCGCAAATGACTAGACGAAGTTCGACTATCCCGAATTTTTGAGAACAGGCTCTGCCGCTGACGGCATTGGCCCTTCCATTTAAGCAAACCCTAGCGGCTGAAGGGGGCGGTGAAAATCTAGATAAGCACCCGTTCCAAGCTACAACTGGAAAAATCATTGAAATGTTCTTCCTTAAGGCCAATGCTAGGAATCATTGATTGAGCGGAGCGAACGATGAAATTTTTCATGATAATCATTGGCTTGTTAGGCATTTCTGCTTCGCAAGTGGTTGCAGAGGCCATCCCTGGTTCCCAAATTTCTTATCAGGCGTGGTCGGGTAATGCCTTCACGAATGATAGTACGGGGGCGTTTTCCCACTGCGCAATCAGTGCAAACTACGTTTCCGGTAACACTCTGCACTTATCGGTCAATCGTGACGCTACTATTTCTGTCGGTGTTTCAGGCGACTTAGGTTTGCGCAAAGGTCAGACGTTCCCGGTTGCACTCTATATTGACAGGCGAGCGCCTTTCTTTGGCACAGCCGACGCTCTAGATGAATATTTTGCAGTCCTTAAAATTGACAACTTTGACGCTGCCATGACGGCTTTGAAAAAAGGGCATAAC
>JAGXFI010000121.1 GCA_024637305.1 Sulfitobacter sp. | reverse complement strand
GCGTTGTCCCAGATGACATGAATGATGCGCTTGTCAGGGTTGCGCGCTTCGATCTTGGTCAGAAGCTGCACGGCACTGACCCCATCAACGGTTGTGGGCTCGACAAAAGGTGCGTCGAAGCTCTCGAGGTTCACAGCCCCACGAATGTTCACCCGGCCGCGCCCTGCCGTGCTGAGAACCGCTGGATTTGATCCAACCTTCACCCAGCCGAATGCAGGCTTGGCCTGGTATTCCGGATGCACTGCATCGGCGAAGTAGACGGCTTCATCTGCTGGCAACTGACGTATCAGCTTCTCGTATAATGCGATGAAAGCTGCCTGCTTTTCCGCTGATGCCACGCGCGGCAGGGGCTTGGGCTTGCGGTATTCAAAGCCCAGTGGGGCCAGAAGTTTGATGCAGCCAGAATGGGAATAATTCAGCCCGCACTCAGCTGCAACATGGGCTCTGATCTCTACCGTCCAGCGACAGAAGCGTGCTTCCAACCACACACGCAACGCGACCTCCTGGGGCTGGGTCATGCGGGACTGGCCACCCTTCCATCCATCCAGCGCAAGCGCATCCCAGCCATCTTGCCGGTAGTTCTTATACCAGCCGCGAATGGTATCGTCGTCCAGATAGAGAAACCTTGAGATCCGAGCGCAGCTTTCCCCATCGTCCAGCAGCAAGATCGCATTTGCCCGACGGGCAATGCCGTGGTCTTCGCGCTGGCGACGCACGCAGGCCTCAAGTTCAAGGCGTTCTGCTGCGGAAAGAAAACCGGGACGGATCATAGGCATAGCTGAATCGTTGCAAACCCAGCCGTCAAGTCACCAAATTCGGCTTATGCGGGACTCGGAGTATAACAAAATGTTAATATAGGCTAACGCATCAGAGGGGCCTCTCAAGCAAAATGTTAAGAAATAGTTAATTTTTTTGCTGCGTTCCGTATCCCGACCCTAGATCGGCATCCCATGGGTTACCGCTGCCACGGTACGGATCAGGTTGAAATTGTTGTCGCGGCCCGTCGCCACGTCGCCGAGCCAGATCATCGGGACCGTCTTTCTGCGTTTGCGCTGCCCGGCAGTCTATGGAAAGAAACGCCCCAAGCAAAGGGAGTTTGCCCGATGACGACACCGCAGCCGTGGATGGCCTGCGTCCGGGTGAACCGGCACGACAAGGCGTATTTCCTGCACCAGATGGACGGGTTCGCGCAGACGGAGCCGTTGCTGGTGGTGTGGGAGGACGCGCGCCCGTTAGATGAGCGCAAGACGCAGGCGGATCGCACCGCGCTGGTGCCGGGGCCGTGGGAGACGCGGTGGGCCGTACCGGGGGGACACCGGTTGATGCAACTCTGGAAGCGGCTGCGCGGAGCGGTGATAGCTGCGCCGCTGGCGGCAGGGCGGACCGAGACACACGCGCTCATGGCCTTGGCGCAGTCCCACCCCCCCAGCGTGATTTATGCTCATACCGGCTTTGTCGGTCTGCGCCTGTTGCCGCTGGCACAGCGGTTGGGCGTGCCGTTGGTGGTGCATTTCCACGGGCTTGACATCAACATCTCCGACCCGGTCTACCAGCGCGTCCTGCGCTGTGAAATTCACCACTTTGACCGGATCGTCGTGGTGGGCAACTGGATGATCGCACCGCTGGTGGCGATGGGGTATGATGCAGACCGGATTGATGTCGTGCCAATGGGGGCACCAATTGAAGATTTGCCGATAGCCGCACCTGCGCGGGACGGTCCCGTTCGGTTCATCGCAGTGGCACGGATGATCCCCTACAAGGGGCTTGATCGTACCATCGCGGCCTTCGCGCAGATGCGTGGCACGCATCAGGCCTCGGAACTTCATCTGGTCGGCGACGGCCCACAGCGTGCGGCGCTGGAGCGGCAGGCGGCCCCCTTGGGAAAGGCCGTGGTGTTTCACGGATCACGCCCAAGTGTGGATACGCTGGCTCTGATCGCCGGGTCGGATGTGCTGGTGCATCACGCGCTGGATCATCCCGGCGGGCCGGAAGCCTTCGGCGTCGTGATCACCGAAGCGATGGCACGTGGCCTGCCCGTGGTCGGCACGCGCTGCGGCGGATTGCCTGACCAGATTGTTGACGGGGAAACTGGCCTGCTGGTCGATCAGAACGACGTGGACGGCATGGCCGCCGCGATGGCGCGGCTGGCCGATGATCCGGATTTGCGCGCGGCGATGGGGCAGGCAGGGCGCGCCCGGGCGGTAGAGGTGTTCGACGCACATGCGCTGGCACGGCGGGCGGAGGATGTCTTGATCGAAGTCACAAAAGCCCGGCTTCGCGGTTAAAGCGCGCTCAGATAATACGGGCTTGGGTCCCGCTTATCCCATTTCTCCGGAACACCGCCGACAGCGGGTATTCGCAAATTTGCCGAACGTAAGGGATCCGGCTTGGCCTTTCCGCCCTCAATAGTACTCGTAGCCCTGCGTCTCGTCCATGTGGCGGCAGGAGTTCAGCACGACGCCGACCACGTTGGTGTATTTCGCGATCTCTTTTTCGGAGGTGTCGGCCTGAGATGCCTTGGTCTCTTCCGCGCGCAGCACCAGCAGGGCGCAGTCCACGTTTTTCAGAAATGCGCGGGTGTCGTCTCCGGTCAGCAGCGGCGGCAGGTCAAAGATCATCAGGTCGGGTTTATACGCCTCTTCGATCTCGTCGAGCTTTTCGGCGGTGGCTTGATCCAGCAGCAAGGATGTGGGGTCGGCCATCGGCGTGCGGGCCATGGAAATCGCAAGGTTCTCACCCACGCGCACAGCCTGGTCGGCAAAGTCGATCTTGCCTCCCATCATCTCGCGGATGGAATGGGCGGGGGTGTGGCCCAGGGTTCGCGCGATGCCCGGACGGCGCAGGTCGAGATCGAACAGCATCGCGCGCAGGTCGGGCTGGCGCGTCATGCCCATGGCAAGGTTGCACGCAATCGTGGTCTTGCCGCAGGCCGGATGTGGCGAGGTGATGGCAAGCCGGGTCCAGCTGTTCTCGCGCATCTGCAACAGCAACTTGGTGCGCAGGATGTCGAAGGAAGTCGCGGCCGTCCCGGCACTGAGACTGACCACGCGGTTGCGCGTCAGCAGATTGGCATCGGGGGAAAACCGTTCCAGCATCGACCAGCGGGTGTCATTGCGGCCCTTCCCTGTGCTTTGCGGGTTGCGTTTGGGGCGCAAAGAGGTACCGGCGACGTCGCCGGAGCGTTTTTCGCGCGCTTTGGCGATGGCGTTTTGCAGTTTTTCCATTGTCAGCGCTCCATCACAGACCCAGCCGCCGCAGCAGCCCGTCATAAATAAGGTCAAGGGGACGGTAATGGGTGTCGATGGCCCATAGCGCCAGCGGCACCGCGATAATCACGGCGATCAACAGCGTCAGCTTGAGAATGCGACGGGTCCAGAAATGTCGGCGCGTCTGCATGTAGGGGATCGTGGCCAACGGCGTGACACCGAGCGCGCGGGTCAGCTCCGCCGGTCGGCGGAGTGTGCGGTTCAGCACTTCGAACAGGAAAAACAGCCCCGCCATTGCCGCAAGACCGACGCCCACACCCCCTGCCGCTACAAGTGGGCGGTTGGGGCTGGACGGGCGATCGGGCACGGTCGGCGGCTCGATGATGCTAATGCGCCCAATATACCCGCTGGTATTGGCGTTCTCGTTGATCTGGGCATTGTCACGTCGTGCGATCGCGGCGTTGTATTGCGCCTGCGCATTGGAATAATCGCGCTGCAGCCCGTCCAGATAGATCTGGTTGGCACCGGTTTCCTCGATGGAGGCGCGCAGTTCCTCCGTCTCCTTCATGGCCGTGTCTCGCTCTTTTTCCAGGTTCTCGATCTGGGTGTCGTACTGGGCCATCGTCAGATCGAAGATGGTCTCCTGGGTGACTTCCGCCTGAGGGTTGGCACCGCCCGCGGCGGCGACCTGTGCCTCGAGTTGGGCGATCTGGCTGAGCAGGATGGCCACACGCGGATTGGTATCGGAAAACCGTAGGCGCATACCCTCAAGCTGGGCGTTGAGTGTGGCCAACTGCTTTTCCTCGGGGCTGAGGTTCTGCTGTTGCGGGGCCGCGATACGACCCGTGGCCTCGAAAATTTCGACCCGGCGCTGACGCTCCGCGCGCAGCCCTTCGATCTGGCGCTCGAGGCTTGCGATACGTTCCTGCACCAGGCTTTCACGGTTGAGGCGGAAGTTGAGGTTCTCGGGCAGGGCGTTTTGATTCGCCTGCTTGAAGTTGAGGATGGCCGTACTTTTCTCCTCCAGGTCTTCTTTCAGCTTGTCGACCTGCTGCTTGTAAAATTCCAGCGTGTTGGTCGTGCGGCTGCCCTGAAGGCGGGCGTTCTCGAGCCTGATCAGGGTCACATACTGGTTGGCCACCGCGTAGGCGGTTTGCGGCGTGTCGGCGTTGAAGGCGATCGACATTGTAGTGGCGCGGTCGCGCCCGGATGACTTGTCGATGTCGGTGGCCGTACGCATCGCGGCGACGATCTCGTCGGGGGTCATGCCGCCGTCGTTTGGCCCGAACACCCTGAACTCCCTGGCGATGTCGAGAAGGTTGGCGCGCGTCATCAGATTGTTCTGGATGGTGTCGAGCTGTTGGCCGCCGCCGCTGCCGCCCACGCCTGAGAGGCCGGTGATCTGCGGTTCTTCGACCTGCATCCGGGCCTTGGATGAATAGGTCGTGGGCAGCTTGAACGCGAGCGCCACGCCGATGCCCGCACACAGCAGGAACACCGCCGCCATGGCAGGCAGGCGCCGCAGAAAGAGTGTCCAGTAGAAACGAAAGTCGATGTTCATTCGGCGGCTTTCCCGGGTTTGTTGAGCGGCTCGCTTAGGAACAGCGGCAAGGGGTGGGTCTTGATCAGGATACCGTCGCGGATCAGTTCCCTGACGGTGGGCAGGCCGACCTGCTTGCGGTCGGAACTGGCGGCATAGACCAGCGCCAGATCGCACATCTTGTTGACGATGCGCGGGATGCCGTTCGCGCTCTCGTGGATCATGCGCATGGCGGCGGGGCTGAATTCATTGCCGGTGCCGCCGGCATGGGTCAGGCGGTGTCGGATGTAATCGCGCGTGGTTTTCAGATCCATCGGGTCGATATGATAGGACGCCGACACCCGCTGCGCGAATTGTCGCAGATCGGGGCGGGAGATCATCGCGCGCAATTCGGGCTGGCCCACGAGGATCAACTGCAACAGCTCGTCCTTGCCGGCGTTGATGTTGGTCAGCATCCGCAGCTCTTCGAGCAGCTCTGTCTGCAGGTTCTGCGCCTCGTCGATGACCAGGACCACGCGGCGGCCTTCGGCATAGCGTTCGACCACAAAATCCTGGAACTGCTGGAACAGCGACACGTAATCCTGATCCGCCGTGGTGCGTTCGTCGAGCGAATTCAGCACCCAGCGGAGCAGATCGCCGCGCCCGCCCTGTGCGTTGGAAATGAGGCCGACGGTGATGTCGTCCTCCAGCCCGTCGAGCAGTTTGCGGACCAGAGTCGTCTTGCCGGTGCCGACCTCGCCCGTGACCACTGTGAGGGGCGCGTGGGTCATCAACCCGTATTCAAGGATCGCATAGGCTTTGGAGTGTGCGGGCGACCAGAACAGAAAATCGGGATCGGGCAGCAGCGAAAAAGGCCGCTCCGAAAATCCGAAGTTCTCATTATAAAGGTCGATACTCACGGCTCAAATACTCGCACTCAATATACAGTCCCACGAACAATGTAGGGCTTTTTCGCCGTTATAGGCCGGATGACACGTCGCTTGCACGGCATAAACATGGCATCTTTGGGATTTTTTCCCAACCCTTGTATACCATCTGCACGCGGGTCATGAGGCATTAATCGAGCGATTCGCAATTATTACCGCAACAATGGGGCAAAGTTTGCGCAGATGTTTCTGTATTGGAAACAGAACGCATCTGTTAGCGGTTTTGTTTCTGACCTCGTCGAGAAGATTCTACCAGTGATTGTGTTACGTGACGCGACTTCCACCAGGGTTGCCCTGAAATCTTGGGAAACCGGTGGTTTTCTTTTAATTGCTGATAGATTTTCACCATCTGGGTTTTGGTGCTTTGATTAACGATCCCAAAATGTTAACCATGGTACCTAGGCGATACTCTGTTGTGGGGGTGCGTCGCTGCTGTCTTTTGTATGTAACAAACGTAACGCAGATTATTTCGTGTCTGTGTGTTCAAAATTTTGGGGGTCGGCCTTTTTAGCCGAACGAAACCTATGACAATCCATTTTTCAAACCTGAACGATGTGACCGAAATTACATCGCCCGCCAACGGCGCGTCCTCCCGCCCGCGCGGACTGTATCGCAATGGCGTCAAACGTTTTCTTGAGGTGCTGCTTGTCCTTCTGTCGCTGCCCATCGTTCTGCCGCTAATCGTCGTTCTGGCTGCGGTCGCCGCGTCCGACGGCGCGCGGCCTTTTTATACTCAGACGCGGATCGGTCGGTTCGGACGCAAGTTCCGCATGTGGAAACTGCGCACGATGGTGCCCGGGGCCGATGATATGCTGCACGAATATCTTGCCGCTAATCCTGCGGCCCGTGCCGAATGGGACGCGACCCAAAAGCTCAAGAACGATCCGCGCATCACCCGTATCGGACGTTTCCTGCGCCGCTCTTCCATCGACGAGCTGCCGCAGCTGTGGAATGTGGTTAACGGCACGATGAGCCTGGTGGGCCCGCGCCCCATGATGGTCGACCAGCAGGCAACCTATTACGGCAAGGGCTATTACAACCTGCGTCCCGGGATCACTGGCATGTGGCAGGTGTCCGACCGCAACGAGAGCGATTTTATCGACCGCATCAAGCACGACGACGCCTATGACCGCGAGATTTCGTTCCGTACCGACGCCTCCATCCTGATGCGCACCTTCAGCGTCGTGTTGCGCTGCACCGGCTACTGAACCTCGCAAAAATTTGACGCTGTGCCACCCTCCTGCGTGCGACCTGATGCGTTTTTCATGGGATTTTTTTCTGCGCAGGACATATTATTGCCAGACATGATTGATTTACCCCGTCGGTGCCATGCGACCGAAAAGGAGACGCTCCCGTGATGTTGAAATCCAGCCTCAAAATGGTTTCGGTTCTCGCCCTTGTGGGATTTCTGGCCGCCTGCGAAAGTTCCGAGGAGCGCGCAGAGAAGCATTATCAGAGCGGACTTGCTCTGCTGGAACAGGGCGAACAGGAGCGCGCGCTGGTGGAATTACGCAACGTGTTCAATCTCAACGGTCAACACCGCGAAGCGCGCCAGGCTTACGCGCGCATCGTGCGCGAACAGGGCAAGCTGCGCGAGGCCTCTAGCCAATACCTGCTCCTGGTCGAGCAATATCCCGACGATCTGGAAGGGCGTATCGCCTTGGCGGAATTGTACTTTTCTACTCAAGATTGGGAGAAGTTCGATCGCCATGCGACCCGTGCGATCGAGGACGCCCCCGATGATCCGCGCGTTCAGGCCATCGCGGCGGCGTTCGAGTATCGTCAGGGCGTGCTGAGCGAAGACGATGCG
>JAGXFI010000017.1 GCA_024637305.1 Sulfitobacter sp. | reverse complement strand
AAGCATCTTTCCCGTGCACCTTTCGGTGGGCGAAACGGATTTCGAAGATCAGCGCATGTTTGTTGGAATCCTGCACGACCTGACGCTTCGCAAAGCCACCCAAGACGCCCTTGCTCGCTCACAGAGGCTGGACGCGATCGGCCAGATGACGGGCGGCATCACGCATGACTTCAACAATCTGCTCACGGTGATCATCGGCAACCTGGAGCTTTTGCAGTTGCGCGGCATCGATGACCGCCTTTCGGATCTTGTCAGCGATGCGCTTGAATCAGCGGAGCTTGGCGCGGAACTGACGTCACGGCTGATGGTCTTTGCGCGCAGAAGCAATCTGAAACCCGTTCAATCCGACCTGCGCGAAGTGTGCGAGGATACCCTTGCCATCCTGCGGCGAACATTGGGTTCCGGCCACCGGATCAAGACCGATTTCGCGCCCGATCTGCACAAGGTGATGATCGATCCGGTGCAGCTTCAGTCGGCGCTGATGAACCTGTCGCTGAATGCACGCGATGCGATGGGGACGCAAGGTGAACTGCTTGTGTCGGCGTCGAACGTGACCATCGACGACACCTACATGGCGCAGGAAACCGATATGGAGCCAGGCGATTACGTGCGCCTGTCCATCAGCGACAATGGTGCGGGCATGAGCCAAGCCGCCCAGCAACGGGCTTTCGAGCCGTTCTTTACCACCAGATCCGACAGTGGCGGCACCGGCCTTGGACTGGCGATGGTTTATGGGTTCGTGCGCCAGTCCGGCGGGCACATCACACTCTACAGCGAGTTGGGATTGGGCACCAGTTTCGGACTGTATTTCCCGGCGATCATCGAACCTGGACCGAGAGGGCACGCACCTTCGACGGGTGAGCAAAGCGCTGCAATGGCTTGCGGGCGCGGCGAAGTCGTGTTGGTTGTCGAAGACAATCCCAAGGTCCGCAAGCTGTCGGTGGCACGCCTGCGCGATCTCGGCTTCAAGACGCTGGAGGCGGGCAGCGGCGACGAAGCGTGGCGGATGCTTGCTGAAGGAATTCACGTCGATGTGGTATTTTCCGATCTGGTCATGCCGGGCGATCTGAACGGCTATGATCTGGCTGCCAGGATTGCGTCAGAATTTCCGCACATCAAGGTTCTTTTGACATCGGGATACGCGAGCGATGTCGTGACCGCCCGGATGGCACATGGCAGCGTCGCGCAGATCCTGCACAAACCCTACCGGCAATCGGAATTGGTGGCCAGACTTCAGACGTTATTGGCGGGCGCATCCGACGGCTGAATCGACTGGACATCACATGCCAGCGTATAGCCTACGCCGCGCACCGTCTTGATCAGCTTGGGATCTGACGGATCACGTTCGACCTTCTTGCGCAATCTGGCAATCTGATTGTCAACCGTCCGGTCAAGCGGGCTCCACGACTGGCCGCCTGTCAGGTCCATCAGCTGATCGCGGGACAGCACACGCTTGGGGCGTTCGAGAAAAACCGCAAGCAGCCTGAAATCGCCGCTGGTCAATCCGCAATCGCTGCCTGCGCGGTCCAGCAGTTCAAACCGGTCCGGCGTGGCGGTCAGCCCATCGAACAGATATTGCGCGCTTTGCTTGGCAGTCTCGACAGACTGCTGCGCCGATCGGCCATCCTGAACCACACCGCCCGCCCCTGTCCTGCGCAAAACGCTTCTGATCCGTGCGACGACTTCCCTGACATGAAATGGCTTGGTGATATAGTCATCCGCGCCCAGCTCCAGCCCGACCACCCGGTCGATCACATCATTCTTGCCGGTAACCATCACCATGGGAATCGTTGAGTGTCGCCTTACCTCGCGGGCAAGCTCCAGCCCGCTGTCAGCGCCAAGATTGATATCGAGCGTGATCAGATCAATCCTCTGCGTCTTGACCGTGCTCAACGCGTCGTTGAAATTGGCTGCTTCCAGCACAGCAAAACCTTCTCCCTCCAGCACGTTGCGCAGCAGGGTCCGGATTTTCGGATCATCTTCAACGACAAGGATTGTCTGCGCCGGCATGATGAAACTTTCCTGTTCCGCCCGACGACGTTCATCGCAATCAGGGAATCGTCAATTTGAACAAGGGCTTTCAAGACATACAAAAAAATACAAAATAATACTTTCGAAGAGTAACGCAGATTACAACACCGCTTCAAGTTGTCCCTTGCACCAATGGGGGGAAATTGCCGTGTATGTCACTATTCTGGGCGATCAGGCGAGGAAACAACCGCTCGCAGCACTTTCGTTAAAGTCGGGGGGATCCTCGGAAACCCGCCTAAAGGCCGGATCTTATCTCTATCTCGAAGGCGACGCGGTCGAGTGGGTCTTCCAGATCAAAACCGGCGTGCTCAGGCTGACGCGCCTGCTGGAGGATGGCCGCCGTCAGGTAATCGCATTCGGGTATCCCGGCGATGTCGTCGGCTTTCCGTCGGAAGGCCTGCATCATACGGATTGCGATGTCCTCATGGATGCGTGTCTGCAACCCTATCGCCGCGCCATGCTCGAAAGCGGCGAGGGCGATCCTGACCTGCACCGGAATCTCTTGCAAGCCGCACTGCGCGAAATCAGCGCGATGCAGGACCACTTCATGATGCTGGGGCGCAAATCCGCAGTCGAGAAAGTGTCCTCATTCATTTGCGTTCTGGCGGATCGGGTCGGTACGAAAATCGACGGACACTCCGGAATGACGCTCCCCATGAGCCGGGGTGACATCGCCGATTTCCTCGGCCTGACAACTGAAACAATCAGCCGGACGCTGACCCAACTGCGCAAAAGCAAGATCATTGAAATTCGCAACATTCATACGATCCTGATTCTGCGCCCGACCGCCCTCAGGGGCCTGGCCTCAAGAGGCGCGTGATCCGGTCCGACGAGGCCATTGGGATTGATCCGGATCAATACGGATCTGGTGCGTTTTGGTATCTTGATCGGGTCACAGCCCCTTGAGAGGACAACGTCGATGAGCCTGAAAACATTGCTGGTCTGCCTTACTTCGCCGGAACACGCGGAAACACTGATGAAAGTCGCGGTTCCTCTGGCGCGCAAACACGGGGCCCATCTGATCGGATTGCACACAGTCGAAGCCCTGGTGGTCTATCCCGGCATCGCGATGCACATCCCCGAAAAGTCTTTTGCCGCATTCAACGAAAGCCAAAAAAAGGAATCCGAA
The DNA here is from genome assembly GCA_024637305.1 of Sulfitobacter sp. Lineage (GTDB taxonomy): Bacteria > Pseudomonadota > Alphaproteobacteria > Rhodobacterales > Rhodobacteraceae > Sulfitobacter. Next base: position 5,517 of record JAGXFI010000017.1, on the reverse strand, counting down.
GCGACAAAGGCCGTGTTCAAGAAGCACACGCGAAGCGAGGACTTCGCCAGTGAATTTCGCCTGATGCCTGCGGAATCAGTCTCGGCAGCCACCCGCATCATCGAAAGTGCGCGCGCGGCTGATCTGGTCATCATGGCCGCCGAGGACAAGACGACAGACCATTACGACCAGCGGGCGGTACAGGCCCAGGTCATTCGCGGCAGCGGACGCCCCGTCATCGTCGTGCCGGCGGATTATGAAGGTCCCGAGATTGGCGCAAATATCGTTCTGGGGTGGAGCGATACCCGCGAAGCGGCACGCGCGGCGCATGATCTGCTAAGCGTCGCCGACCCAGGCGCAAACCTGACAGTGCTTCGCGTCGGCAAAACACCGCAAGACATGCTGGAAGATACTGACGGCATTGATATCAGCGAAATGTTCGCCCGTCATGGCATCAAGACGACGCTTGAGCATCGCGGTTCCGCAGGCGGCGACATTGCCAACACCCTCAACAAGGTCGCTTTTGAAAAAGGTGCCGATTTGATCGCAACTGGCGCGTTCGGGCATTCCAAGACATATGATTTTGTCATCGGGGCCACGAGTTATGCGCTGTTGAGAGACCCAAAGCTGCCCGTGCTTTTCAGCAAGTAGCGCGACGGCGCGACCGGCAAGGCGATATCGGCCCAAACCGGCAGATGGTCGGAGGCGCGCCTTGCCAATTCGCTATCGTCGACCCCGCCTCCGCAAACGCTCAGGCAATGACTTACGGCGAACCGGTCCAGCGCGGCAACAGGCCGACGCGCATGAAATGACCGGCCGGGCGCATGGACATCAAACCGGTCGGCCAATGGCTCCAGCCCCTTGTTCTTGGACCATTCATTGAAATCACCGGCCATCACAGTATGGCCGCTGTGCTGTGTCGCGTCCCGCAAAACGGCCAGCTGTGCCCGACGGTCCCGGCGCATCAGCCCCAGATGGGTGGCGACCACACAAAGTCCGGGACCGACATCAAATGTCATCCTTACCGCGCCCCGCGGTTCGAAACCGGGCAGGTCCAATAGATCAATCTGACTCGGCATCACGTACGGGCGCACCAATATGGCATTTCCATGCCATCCCAAGCTTATTCCGTTGCCGCCTACGTCGATCAGTTTGAAATCTGTTTCCGTTTCGATCATCTTACGGGGGATCGCAGGATGCCGGGGACCAAGTCGCCTGTCAGCTTCTTGCAAGACCACGATATCGGCATCCAGCCTGTTGACGACTTCCAACGTACGCTCAGGCATGCGACGGTTATCAAGACCGCGTGCCTTGCGAATATTATAACTTGCGATGCGGAGTGATGAATCTTGCATGGACATGATATAGGGTCGCCTAACCTGGAATGAAACAGAGCGGGGCGCGGAAGATATGAGACATCTAAAAGATTCCAGCCCTGTTATGCTCGTGATTTGGACGCTTTTGCTTGCCGGGGCGCTGATCGCGCTTGTATTTGCTCAGTGGTCGCTGGCATTTGTCAGCCTGGCAACACTGGTATTGGCGCTTGTCCCGCCGATGCTTGCGTCGCGCTGGTCCTTGAAGCTGCCCCTCCCGTTCCTGCTTGCGACAACGCTGTTCATCTTTGCTTCTGTCTTTCTGGGCGAGGCCCTCGAATTCTATGACCGGTTTTGGTGGTGGGATATAGCATTGCATGCCTTTTCCTCCATCGGGTTTGGCCTGCTCGGTTTCCTGTTCGTTTTCATGTTGTTCGAAGGCGACAGATTCGCCGCACCTCCGTCCGCTGTGGCGTTCATCACCTTTTGCATGGCGATGACGATCGGTTCGATCTGGGAAATCTTCGAATTTCTCATGGATCAGTCATTTGGGCTCAACATGCAGAAATCAGGTCTGCTCGATACGATGGGCGATCTGATAATCAACGGCCTCGGCGGTGCCGTGGCCAGCCTGACGGGTTATCTGTATCTCAAGCGTGATTCCGCCGGATACCTCGGGCACGGTCTGACCCAGTTCATCACCCTTAACAAACGGCTGTATCAGAAATCCAAAGACCGGCTAAAGAAATAAGCCGCGCCGCATCACCTTTGCGATGTTTCACGCAGCTCTCAGATATTTTCATAATGGGCCAGCCGGCGCAGGATCTCATCGCGCTGTTCCAGCAGGTCAAGAACCAGCGCGATTCCAGCCGCGTTGATCCCGAGGTCACGTGTCAGGCGGCTTGCCTTTTTGGCCCGCCGGATACTCGTGGCACGGAATTGCCAGTGGCTTGTGGTGCTGCCTGCAGGCTCAAGAACGCCGTGGTCGACCAGTTCGACGACCCATGCTTCTTCCGTCTGACAGAACCGGCACAAGTCCTGCAGTGACATCATCTCCACGACATCGCCGCGTTTGGTGGTTTTCTTCACGTTTCTATCCTCCGAGATGGGCGCGGGGATCGAACGGCATCTCTTTCGCCATCCGTTCGAAATACGCGCGCGCTTGTTCCGTTTCGACCTGCGGGTTGACGATTTTCAGCGTCGCATAAATGTCCCCCGCAGGAGTGCCGGGCAGGCCCTTGCCCTTGAGCCGCATTTTCTGGCCTGTCCGCGCGTTCTTTGGAATACGCAGGTCGACCTTGCCGCCCGGTGTTGGCATGATCACATGACCCCCAAGGGCGGCCTCCCAAGGCGTCACAGGCAGATCGAGATACAGATCCTTTCCGTCCGGCCGGTAAACCGGATGCGGTGCAAAGCTTACCTCAAGAAACAGATCGCCCGCGGCACCGCCACCCATGCCGGGTGTCCCCTGCCCTGCAAGGCGGATATGTTGACCCTGTGCGACCCCCTTCGGCACATGCACGGAAATGGCCCGCTCCTGCATGCGGACGCTCCCGTCAGGCCCGACCACCGGCGACCGCAGGCTGAGTGTGCGGTCTGCCCCTCGATAGGCGTCCTCGATTGAAATCTCCACACGCCCGTGGCTGTCGGATCCGCGCCCTGACCGCCTGTCGCCAGCAGGGCCAGTCCCACGCCGAAAGAGCGTCTCGAAGAAATCGCTGAAACCTTCGTCATCGCGCGGCCCGCCTTCGGAAAACGCAAACCCGCTGTCCCAATCGGGTGGTGGCCGATAGCCGCCCTGCCCTTGCGGCGGCTCCTTGCCCAACTGATCGTAGGCTGCGCGTCGTTCAGGGTCTTTCAAAACTTCGTAGGCTTCGTTGACGTCCTTGAACCTGGCCTCGGCATCCGCGTCCGAATTGATGTCCGGATGATACTTGCGTGCATCCCGGCGGAATGCTTTTTTGATCTCATCCTGACCCGCATCGCGCTTTAGGCCGAGTATCTTGTAGTAATCCTTGTATTCCATCCGGTGTTCTTCCGATCATCTCTTTTATTGCTTTTATTATACAGTGTTCCTGATCCGGCGTTGATCTTTGTCAGTTGGTTCGCATCACTGCGTGACATCCTGCAGCAAACAGCCCAGCGTGGCACCTAACGGAGAAAAGACATGGACCCCTGCACGACGCTATTCATCATAAATTCGGATACAGCGGACAATCGGATAACCGAAGCAGCCGAAGCGGCGGCGCAACGTGGCGATCGTCTGGTATGCCTGCAGCTTGACCCGGCTCCCGCGCTTCCGATGTATGCCTATGGCGCGTCGCCCTATGGTGGCATGAACATTCCCGACAACTGGTCGGAACTCGTCACGGAAGCACGCGCAAAACAGAATGAGCGCGCCCAGTCGATCGAACAACTGCTGGCCCGCAGCAACACCTCCGGGGATGTGCAGTCAGTGATGTGCGCGACAGCGGACGTCAGGCACCACGTCGCACAGGCTGCGCGCGTGAGCGATGTCGCTTTCATCGCCCAGGATTTGCGCGCCTCGCCAAAATTCTTTCACGAGGCCGCGTACGGAGTTCTGTTTCACTCACCAATCGGTCTGCGCCTGAACGGTGTGCCATCGCAGAAAAAGGACCGGATATTCATCGCGTGGAACAGCAGCGACGCTGCGGCAAGCGCCGTTCACGCAGCCCTGCCTTACCTGAAGGAAGCGCAGGAGGTCTTGATCGCCTGCATCGACCCCGTGATGACGACGGACCGCGACGGACAGGATCCGGGAACGGATCTTGCCGCGTGGCTTAGCCATCACGGATGCAAGGTTTCGGTTTCGCAATACCCCGGCGGGGGAAATGCGGCATCCCAAAGCATTCAGGAGCGCGCAAAGGAATTCGGTGCGGATCTCGTGGTTCTTGGTGCCTATGGGCATTCGCGGATGATCGAGGCGGTGTTCGGCGGCACCACCCGGACGATGATCGAACAAGTGGACCTGCCCATCTTGTTGGCGCACTGATCCTCTCACTTCAATGTAAAGACTGGCGCGGCTATCCACGGGTACCCGCGCCTTCGCAAAACCGGTTCCTGACAACTTGCGTTTAGGCGCGCAGCGACGGACACTCGCCCGAGTGATCTCCGACCGAAAGCGCCCAACATGCAAGACCCCGCCTATTTCCTCTATCATTCCATTGGCCAGTATCCGGGAAAGGATACTGAAATGGCGGCGGCTCTGGCCGACTTTTCCGCTGTCTGGGGGGCTTTGGATGACGCCCAATGGCCCAGGGTGCTGGCAGCGCGTAACGAATTCCTGACGCTCTGGTCCGATCTCATTGCCGCGCCTCCGGGCACACTGACCTCTGCGGAGAATGTGACGGCAGCGCTCTTTTCCATCATGGGCGCGCTGCCTGCGGCAAGGCTGAGGGGTCAGCGCGTCCTGATTGCCGAAGATTGCTTTCCGTCTTTGCATTTCCTGCTGGCGGGGCTTGCCGACCGGCTCGGCTTCACGCTGCACACCGTACCGCTGAGGGAAGGCGAATATTGGGTGCGGGACGAGGATATGATTGCCGCTTGGGGAGACGACGTCGGGCTGGCTTTGCTGACATTCGTGACCTCCACGGCGTCGTGTCGGCCTGACCTTGCCGTGTTGCTCGCGCATGGCCATGCGCAAGGATCTTTGGTGGGGTTGGACGTGACCCAAGGGGTAGGCATCGTGCCGTTTTCCTTGAAGGAAACACCGGTGGATTTTGTGGTGTCGACCTCGCTGAAATGGCTGTGCGGAACACCGGGTGCCGGGATTGTACAGGTCAATCAGGGACTATTGTCGGAACTCTCACCTGAATTTCGCGGGTGGTTCAGCCAGCCCAACCCGTTTTCCTGGAACCTCGACGCCTTCGAATACGCCCCGGATGCACGAAGGCTCGACCACGGCACGCCGTCAGTGCTGGCATGTGTCGGGTCCGTACCGGCGCTGCGCTGGCACGCGGGGCAAACGGGGCTGAGGGCACAGAACCGCACGTTGACGGACGCCGTTATCGCAGCAGCGGATGTCGGCGGCTACGCGCTGGCAAGCCCGCGCGAACCAGAAAGACGCGGCGGCAGCGTCATGTTGCGGCTGGAAGGCGATGGTGCGGCATTGGTCGACGCGTTGCGTACGCGGCGAATCCATGTCGATTGCCGCGGGCAGATCTTGCGGATTTCGCCCGGCGCTGTGACAAACACGGATCATGTT